>JANMNE010000432.1:0-5238 GCA_031373785.1 Ilumatobacteraceae bacterium | reverse complement strand
AGACCGTGGTTGAAGTGCACGATGTCGGGTGATCCCAGTGGCTCGTCGTGCGCGACGTAGCTGACCGGCTCGGAGAAGTGCACGCCTTCGGTTTCGAAGTAGGGAAACTCTACGACCAACAGACCGTCGGGTCGCGGGTCGGCCAGCGTCCAGAGCATCGGGTGTCCCTCCCGGATGAACAGTCGGCCACCGGGTCGTAGGAGCGCGGCGACGACTTGCGCCCATCGGTGGATATCGGGCAGCCAGCAGAGCGCTCCGAGACCGGTGTACACGACGTCGAAGCGACCGGCGCCGAGCGCGTCGACCGCGCGGTACAGCTCGCTCTCGACGTACTCGATCGGCGCGTCGCAATCGGCGGCGAGTTGCGCGGCTACCGCCAGCGCCGGTGCGGAGAAGTCGAGGCCCGTGACGCTGCGGGCACCGAGCCGCGAGGGTGACAGTGTGTCAGTGCCGATGTGACACTGCAGATGCACGACGTCGAGACCGTCGATGCTGCCGAGGCGCGCAAGATCGAAACGCACCGCGTTCGAGAGATGTGCCGGATCGGTTCGGAACTGCTCGAGGCCGGAGGCGTGTTCGTGATGCGCGACCCGGCTGTTCCAGTTCGCGAGGTTCACTTCTATGTACTCATCCACGGTGCCATCGTCCCACGGCCCTACTAGCCAGGCCCGCACAGATTTCCCGATCGCCGAGTACGTCGACGCGTTCCTATCTACAGATCTGGCGCTGGGTTCGTGCGACAATCAGTCCGTGGCCACTGCACGAGAGTCGATGGACGCCGCGCTGAAGCGAGCTGTAGCAGTCAGTGCGACGCTTGCACCCACACCAGTCTCGCGCTGTTCAGATCAGCTCCGGATCGCAACGAATCGCAACCGTGGACGGCCCCGGCGCCTCGAAGAGCCGGGCGAATGCTGAATCCAGCTCCGTGGCGTGCTGGACGGCAATGCCGGAGGCGCCACACAGAGTTGCAAACGCGGCAAAGTCCGGATTGTGCAAGCTCGTCTGCCACACGTCGTACTCGGCGGCGCGTTGCTCCTTGCTGATCTTGCCGAGCACGGCGTTGTCGAGCAGCACATGCCGCACCGGAATGTCGTACTTGACCGCTGTCGTCACCTCCGCGAGGTACTGGCCAAAGCCGCCGTCACCGGTCACCGCGACAATGGGGCGAGACGGCGCGGCGGCCCATGCTCCGAGCGCGGCCGGATAACCGAACCCGATCGAGCCGAGATAGCCGGACATCAGCACGTCTTGACCGCTGGTCTCGAAGTAACGACCGAACGAATACGTGTTGTTGCCGACATCGACGCAGATCACCGCGTCGGACGGGCACTGTCTGCTGAGCGCTTCGAATATCGCCGCTGACCCGACCCCGACAGTTGAAGTGTCCGAAACGCGTCGTGATTTCTAGGTACGCCACAAGTACCAGCGATCAGCCAGATCCTGGCGTTGATCGACGCGCTGCCCAGATTCGTGCGATCCGAGTTGCTCGACCATCGCGGCGAGCGTGACACCAGCGTCACCGAGCACACCGACATCGACACCGTGAAACCTTCCGATCGATGCATGATCATCATCGATCTGAACGATCTTCTTGTACGGGGCGATGCCGGTGTGGTTCGAGAACGACGCGCCAACAACGATCAGCAGATCGGCTTCGTTCATGAGCCACGAAGCGACCGGCGTTCCGCTGCGACCGAGAACACCAGCACCAAGCGGATGTGAGTCGGGCACGAGTCCCTTTGCCTTGAACGTCGTCATCACTGGCGCGTCGAGATGCGTCGCCAACTCGATGACCTCGGCAACCGCGCTGCGTGCGCCGTTCCCGACGATCACAATGGGACGACGTGCCTCGCGGATTGCGTCGATCGCCCTGGAGAGCGCCGCCGCGGGTGGGGCTACGCGTCGATCGGCGATGCGACCTTCGGGGCCGTTGATGGTCGCCGACGGGGCTGGCTGTACCTGTACTTCGTCCGGGACGATGAGGTGGGTGACGGTGCGGTCGTCGAGCGCGTGCTTCACGGCAAGTGCGGTCAGCTCCGAGTGGTCCGAGCCGGACTGAATCGTGCGGTTGTACTGAGCCACGTCCGCGAACGCCGCATTCAGGTCGAGATCTTGGAACGCGCCGCGTCCCAACACCTTGGATGGAACCTGACCTGACAACGAGATCACTGGGGCACGGTCGACCTTGGCGTCGTAGAGCCCGGTGAGCAAGTTTGTCGAACCAGGCCCGGCGATGGCGATGCATACAGCTGGCCGGCCAGCGAGCTTGGCGAAAGCAGATGCGGCGAACGATGCGGCACCCTCGTGACGGATTCCGATGTACACGATGTCGCCACGGGATTCAGCCCGACGGAGCGCATCTGCGAGTCCGAGATTCGAATGACCGACCATCCCGAACACGTGCGTGATTCCCCAGGCGACGAGGGTCTCAACGATCGAGTCCGAGACAGTTCGGATCTCACCGGCCCGGGCAGGGAGTTCGACGTACACCCCGTCGTCGCGCACGTCCACCGCAAAGGTTCTGACAGCGTCGTCGAGGCCCTCGGGTGGCCGACCGGTCAGCGGGTCGAAGTCGTATCCGTGCCACGGGCAGCGCAGCCATCCGTTTTCGATGCTGCCCTCTCCCAAAGGGCCGCCCTGATGGGGGCACCGGTTGTCGAGTGCCCCGAACTGCTCGCCGACGCGGCACAAGGCAATCGTGCGGCGATCGACGGTGACGGCTCGCACGCGTCCGTCGTCCAATCCGCCGGGCTCGGCAACCTTGTGCCACTCGTGCTCGGCCGTCACCTCGCTACTCCCGCGTAGGCAACGCCTGTCAATGCGGCGATATCTCGATCGATCGTAATGAGATCGTCGAGTTCGAAGTCGCTGACGTGTGAGTGCCCGCATGCTCGAGCAAGCACGCACACCAGCTCGACCGTAGCGGCCAAGAATCGACTGAGACGTTCTGAAGCTCGGTCGACGGGAAGTCGGGCCCGTAGCACAGGGTCTTGGGTGGCAATGCCGACCGGACATCGATCGGTGTTGCAGGCACGCATGCCGACGCAGCCGATCGCTTGCAGCGCTGAGTTGGCGATGGCGACGGCGTCAGCGCCGAGCGCCAGCGCCTTGGCGATGTCAGCAGCAGTTCGAATCCCGCCGGTTGCCACCAACGTCACATCGGCTCGCTCGCACTGGTCGAGATGGCGACGGGCGCGGGCCAATGCAGCCATCGTGGGAACCGAGATGTTGTCCCTGAAGAGACGCGGCGCGGCCCCCGTCCCTCCGCCTCGTCCATCGAGGATGATGTAGTCAAACCCGATCGTCAACGCCGCATCGATGTCGGCTTCGACATGCTGCGCCGACAGCTTGGCGCCGATCGGTATGCCACCAGACCGGTGGCGCGCCCAGGCGACGAACTCGGCTATCTGGCCAATGTTGTCGAACTGACGAAATCGTGCCGGCGAAACTGCAGGGGTGCCTTCGGCGAGACCTCGGACCTCAGCGATTCTGCCTCGCACCTTGGGACCGGGCAGGTGACCGCCGGTGCCGGTCTTGGCACCTTGTCCGAACTTGAGGTGGAACGCTTGCACCTCGTCGAGCACTGTTTCGCGCCATCCGAACCCGCCCGAGGCCAGTTCGTAGAAGTAGCGGGAGTTCTCCGCCTGCTCTTCTGGCAACATCCCGCCCTCGCCCGAACAGATCCCAGTTCCGGCCATCTCTGCGCCACGCGCCAACGCTGTCTTGGCTTCCTGAGACAAGGCCCCGAAGCTCATGTCGCTGACAAAGATCGGTATCTCGAGATGCAGGGGTGCCGCGGCGTTGCCGCCGATCAGCACATCGGTCGCGACGTCCTCGTCGTCGAGCAGCGGGAACTTTGCCAGCTGTGCCGTGGCGAACAGCAGACTGTCCCACGACGGAAGAGCGGTTCGCTCCACACCCATCGCGGCGACGGGACCGTGGTGGCCCACCCGATCGAGACCGTGCAGTGCGAGCTCATGGATGCCCGCGACGAACGGTTCCTCGGCCGTGTCGGCGTGCGCGTTGTTGTAGTGGTGCTCGTACTCATCGACTGGCCCATCCAGGGACAGACCCTCGACTTGGCGATACTCGGCAAGCTCGACACGATCGATGTACACAGCGCCATCGATGATCTTGCTTCGAAAGCGTCGGAGCCGGTCCGAGGTGTCGTAGCTCGACACGCCGGTGTCCATTCTGTAGTCCCATCCGTGGACTCCGCAGATCAGGTTTGCGCCGGCAACATGGCCGTCGGCCAGCAGAGCCCCGCGGTGGCGACATCGTCCAGACAACACACTGTGTTGCTCATCCCATCGAACGACGACCAGATCGACACCATCGATGAAGCGTGCGGCCGGTCTCCGGTCAGCGAGTTGATCCCACTCGATGACCTTCACCGGGTCGACAAGCTCCGTCGACCTCTGGACGGTCGAACCGGACACTTCGAGACCCGTGACAACGTTCATGGTGGTGCCGTGTCCTTTGACGCCGTGAACGTATCAGAATTTCTGGGCCGGTCCCGATGACCAGGTGAGGCGGGACATCGAGACCGACCGGCATTGCGCCAGCCGTCATTGACTCGCCGGGCTGTCGGTCTCCAACGGTCGCCGGGTGTAACGGAGTGGGGTCGTGCGGCACTACAGGATCATGGGATACCGCGTGCTGTTCGCCACCGCCGAATACGAACCAGTCGTGGTCAGCCTCGACGTGCCCTGAAGACGGCCAAGAGCGACTCGCGAGCGTCGGCCTCCATCGGCTCGACTACCTCGATGCTCTCGAGCCGTTCCAATGCCGTCTGTGTGACTCGCATCTGCTCGACGTACGCGATGCAGCCGGCGCAGGTCGCGACGTGGAGTTCCAATTCTTCCCGCGTTGGTTCGGGGAGCTTGCCTTCGAGCCAGTCGGTCACCAGCTCCACCAGCATCTGGCAGTCAAAGGGATCGTGGATCATGACGTCATCCGCCTATCATCGAGGTAGTTCTCCAGTGCTGCTCGTACTCTCGATCGCGCTCGATGGAGCAGGACTCGTTGGTTGGCTTCCGTTACACCGAGCAGTTCACAAACCTGAGCAGAGGTGAACTGAGACACGTCGCGCAGCGTGATCACCTCGCGTTGGGCCAGCGGCAGCTCGGCAATCGCCGCATCGATCACGGACCGTGCCTCGCTCGCCAGCGCGCGTTCCTCGGCATCGCCGTCCCATCGCCTCGGAGGTGTCGCCCAATGGCCCGCCCACAGGGCATC
>JANMNE010000409.1:0-39766 GCA_031373785.1 Ilumatobacteraceae bacterium | reverse complement strand
GCGGTCTATCCCGGCGAGGTGCTGGCCGTCGTCGGCGACAACGGGTCGGGCAAGTCGACCCTGGTCCGCTGTCTGTCGGGCGCCGAACTGCCCGACGAGGGTGTCGTACGGCTCGACGGCAGGTTGGTGCGGTTCCGCAACGGGCGAGACGGTCGGGTTGCCGGCGTGAATGCTGTCTACCAATCGCTCAAGGCAGAGCCGGCGCTCGATCTCAAGAACAACCTGTATCGCGATCGCGAGCCCAGCGCGCCGGGACCGCTCGGCTCGGTCTTCACATGGATGGAGAGCAAGGGTCTTCGGAAATCGGCGGCCGAGGTCGCCAGCAAGGTGATCATCCTCGATGAGCCGACCGCCGCGTTGGGTGCTCGCGAGTCGGTCGCGGTGCGCAAGCTGATCGATCACCTGCGCCGGGGCGGGCTGCCGATCGTGGTCGTGTCGCACAGCATCCCTCAGGTCTTCGACGTCGCTGACCGCATCCATGTTCAACACCTGGGCAAGCGGGCCGCAGTCGTCAGCCCTCGAACATTCACCCGCGACGACGTGGTCGCGATCATGAGCGGCGCGTTGCAGGTCGACGAGCAGGACCAGGCACTGCGACCGGTCCCTTGACGGCGACGCGGCCCGCTTCGGTCGACGCTGGCACCGAGATGGGCCGCATGCGCCCATATCGCGCCCAGCGTCGGGAGTTCCGCGAGCGCGGACGGTCAATCGATCCGTACGACGGCGTCGGCTCGACGGCGCGTCGCGGCGACGACCAGCGCGTTGGCTTCGTCGGAGCGCATCACCCACTCGACGGCCTCGTCGGGGGTCTTGCCGAACTCGATGTGTCGAGCGATCAGGCGCGGCACGCGAACCGCTTCGTCGACGTCGACGAACCACACCTCGTCGAGCAGCGCGCGGACCGCACTCCACGGCTTGTACTCGAGCAGCAGGTAGTTCCCCTCGGTGATGACCAACGCCACATCCGGCTCGACGGTGATGGCGTCGGGCACCGGCGCGCTCGCGGCCCGGTCGTAGCGCGGTGCGGTGACGACCTGCGTGTGCCCCTGGTGCCGCACGCGCTCGAGTAACGCGACGTACGCGTCGACGTCGAACGTGTCGGGCGCGCCCTTGCGATCGCGCCGGCCCAGCCGTACGAGGTCGTCGTTCGACATGTGGAACCCGTCCATCGGCACCACGACACTCGACGCGACACGGGCGGTGATCGCCGCGGACAACGTCGACTTGCCCGAGCCCGGGCAGCCGACCAGGCCGAGGATCGTCCGATCGCCGGTGGCCATGACTGCGGCGCGCTCGATCGCGTCGGCAACCGACAACTCGATCACGAACCGGTCGGCCTCCACGTGTCGCCCAGCTCGTCGCGGCGCGGCGGCTGGGCGCCAACACGAGTGCAGCTGACGGCGGCAACCTCGACCGCAGCAGCGACTGCGGCGCGCATGGCGCCATCATCGTCGAGGTCGCGCCGCCCGAGGCCGGCTTGATCCCACCACGCCGCAAACGCCCCGCCGAACGCGTCACCGGCGCCGATGGTGTCGACCACCTCCACGGCAGGAACCGGCACTTCGATCTCGGCCGTCGCCCAATGGATGTGCACGCTGCGGCCGCCGTCGGTGTGCAGCACGACGTGCGCTCCGTACTCGAGCATCATCCGCACTCCCGCAGCGTGGTCGCCGGGCGTGATGAACTCCAGATCGTCGGTGCTGACCTTGACGACATCGGCGCGCCGCAACATTCGTTGCAGCCGCGTGGTGTAGCCGAGCCGATCGCTGGTGACCCGTGGTCGGCAGTTGGGGTCGAGCAGCACGAGCACATCGTCGTCGCAGCAGTTGACGATCGTCTCCAACGTCGACGCCATCGGTTCGAGGACCAAGCCGAGGGTTCCGACGTGGAGGATCCGGACTCCCGCCGGCAAGGTCAGCGGATGCAGGTTCGGCGCCGCAGTCTCAGTGAGGTAGAAGTGATACGTGGCGGCACCGTGCTCGTCGAGCTCGGCCGATGCCAACGTGGTCGGCAACTCGGTGAACTGCACCAGCGAGTCATCCACCGCATCGTGGAGCAACTGGCGGTGCAACAACGTGCCGAAGCGGTCGAGCGACAGTGCTCCGAGGAACGCGACGTCACTACCCAACCGGCCGATCGCCCGCGCGCTGTTGAACGGGCCGCCACCCAACTTGGCCGTGACCGAACCGTCGGGATCGATCACCAGGTCGACCAACGCTTCCCCCCCGACGACGATCATGTGCGGACCCGTTCAGGCTGCGTCGTCGACGGTGACTGCGCCCGTCATGATAGCGACCGCATCAGCCATGGTGTGCGTCTTCGGGGTGACAACGGCGACCCGCCGCCCGAGCCGTTGGATGTGTATGCGGTCGGCGACTTCGAACACGTGCGGCATGTTGTGGCTGATCAGGATGACTGGAAGACCCCGGTCGCGAAGGTCCCTGATCAGTTGCAGCACCAGTCCCGACTCCTTCACACCGAGTGCCGCCGTCGGCTCGTCGAGGATGACGACCTTGCTGCCGAACGCGGCGGCCCGGGCGACGGCAACGGCCTGGCGCTGACCGCCCGACAACGTCTCGACCGTCTGGGTGATGTCTTGAATCGTGCCGATGCCGAGGTCCTGGATGGTCTTGCGTGCCTCGCGCCGCATTCCCGAGGTGTCGAGCATTCGCAGCCACTTCCCCAATGGTCCGGGGCGACGACGTTCGCGTGCGAGGAACATGTTGCTGGCGATGTCGAGTGCCGGGGCAACGGCAAGGGTCTGGTAAACGGTCTCGATTCCAGCCGCTCGCGCTTCGGAGGGTCGCCGGAAATGCACCGGCTGGCCTTCCAACTCGATCTCGCCTTCGTCGGGAACCATGGCGCCCGAAAGGCATTTGATCAACGATGACTTGCCGGCACCGTTGTCGCCGATGACTCCGAGCACCTCACCCGGGTAGAGCTCGAGGTTGGAGTCAACGAGCGCCGTCACCCGTCCGAAGCGCTTCACCAGACCACGCGCCGACAGGACGGGCTGGAGATCGCCGCCCGAGCTCACTTGCCCACCCTCCGGATCCATTGATCCAACGTTACTGCGACCAGGATCAGGGCCCCGATTGCGAAGTTCTGGTAGTACGGGTTGACTCCGGCCAGGCTGAGTCCGATCTTGAACACCGTCACGATGAGCGCACCGATCAGCGTCCCCCACAACCGGCCGCGGCCGCCGAAGAGGCTTGTTCCACCGATCACCACGGCCGTGATCGATTCGAGGTTGATGTCGGTTGCAGCGTTGCTGCTCGCCGACAACGAGCGTCCCAGCTGAACCCAGCCACCAATGGCGTAGATCAATCCGGCCACCATGTACACACTGAGCAGGACGCGGTTGACGTTGATGCCTGCAAGTCGGGCGGCCTCGCGATCATCACCGGTCGCGTAGACGTGCCGACCCCACGCGGTGTTGGCAAGGATGAACGCGAAGACGATGTACATCGCCAGCACGAGGAGCACCCCAGTGGTGATCCTCATCGATCCGAGCGAGATCTGCCTGCCGGTCCACAACAGCATGGAGTGTTCTCCTCCCAGTTCCTCCTTGGAGATCGTCTGGGCCTTGCTGTACACCAAGCCGAGCGAGTTGAAGATGTAGAACGTGCCGAGCGTGACGATGAACGGTGGCAGGCCGATCTTGGTGACGAGGCCGCCATGAAAGGCACCAAGGCTGACACCGACCACGGCGCCGAGCAGGAGGGCGAGGATCGCGGGAACCCCGTGGTCGACCGCGACCTTGGCAACGACGAGATGAGTCAGCAGCATGGCGGTGCCGACGGCAAGATCGACGCCGGCCGTGAGAATGATCAGCGTTTGACCAATGGCCACTGCGGCAAGGACCGCCGTCTGCTGGAGGATGATGCCAAAGGTGTCGAATCGGTCGAAGCGGCCTTTACCGAGCAACGAGAACACGACGCACGACAGCACCAACACGAGCGCCGGGCTGACGGCGGGATACTTGTGCAGGACATGCTGCACGCGTGCCAAGGCGCCGCGCGGTTGCTCGAACGACGCTGTGACGCTGGACGCGTCTGTTGCCTCCATCGGAACCCCCCTCGTTCACTTCGGACAGATGTTGATGAGCTGAGTCAGCAACGGCGGGGCGGTTTGGGCCGCCCCGCCGTGCATGGTAGGTCCTTGGAGAGTTAGCCCCAGCAGATCTTCTGCCCGTCGGCCACCGAGATGCTGTCGACACCGGCGACTGCCTTGTCGGTCACCAGCGCAACGCCCGTGTTGAAGAAGTCCAGACCGGCAGTGACAGCCGGCGCCGGCTTGCCGTCGGCGAGGTCCTTGATGGCCTGCATCCCGAGCGTTGCCATCTTGCCCGGGTACTGCTGTGCAGTGGCGCCGATGACGCCGCTGGCGACCAGTTCGAGGCCTGGCTTGCAGCCACCGTCGACCGAGACGATGAGCACGCCGGCGTCCTTGCCGGCAGCCTTCAGTGCGTCCTCCGCACCTTGGGCAGCAGGCTCGTTGATCGTGTACACGACGTTGATGTCGGGGTTCTTGGCCAGGCAGGTCTCCATGGCGGTCTTGCCACCGTCGACCGCGCCCTTGGTCGGTTCATGGCACACGACTTCGTAGTCACCACCCGAGTACTTCCCGGTAGCGGGCTCTTTGCCGTTGCCGGTCTTGTCTTCGGATTTCACGATGCCCATGCCCTGCAGGAAGCCTTGGTCACGACCGGTGTCGACGGAGACGACCTGATCGTTGAACAGGTCGAGCATCGCGATGGTGGCCTTCTTGCCGGCAAGTTGCCCTGCGGTCCACTGACCGATCAGCTGGCCTGCGTTGTAGTTGTCGGTGGCGAAGGTGATGTCGACGGCGGTTGCCGGGTTCGGCGGCGTGTCGAGAGCGATCACCAGCAGACCGGCCTTGCGAGCTGCGTCGAGGGCCGGCACGACTGCGTCGCCGGTCGGCGTGATGAGGATCCCCTTGTCGCCCTTGGCGACGGCAGCCTCGATCGCCGAGATCTGTGTGGCGGTGTCGCCGTCTTCCTTGCCTGCGGCGACAGTCAGCGAGACACCGATCTGCGAAGCAGCCTCCTCAGCGGACTTCTGCATCGAGACGAAGAACGCGTTGCTGAGGTTCTTCAAGATCAGCGACACTCCGACGGTACCTCCGGACCCGCCAGTCGTGCCACCCGGAGCAGCTGTCGCACCTGGCGCGTTGGTCGCTGTCGAGCTTTTCGTGTCGGAGCCACATGCAGCCAGAGCCAGCGATGCGGCGAGACCTACGGTGACGGCGGTACGGATCACGCCGCGACGTGAAGTCATTGCAGTCATGTATCTCCCCCTCGGAAATAGTTTGGGACGGACGTCGTCATTGACAACGTTGTCAACATTCAGCCACAACAAGCAGACCCTTGTCAAGAGCCATGTTCACGGCTGAATTCTTGACAAGTCGATCAATGTCGACCAACGTTGTCAATCGTGCCTGAAGCTCCCAATGCGCGGACCCGACCGACCATTCGCGAGGTGGCCGCGCTTGCCGGAACCAGCTTGAAGACCGTGTCTCGGGTGGTCAACGGCGAGTCGGGAGTATCGGACGAGCTCAGCCTGCGCGTTCGTTCGGCCATCGATCGCCTCGGATATCGCCACAATCTGACCGCCAGCAGCCTTCGTCGCGGCGACGGCAAGACGCGCTCCGTCGGCATGCTCGCGTCCAACGTCGCCAACCCGCTCGATGCCGCCGTGCATCACACGATCGAAGAAATCGCCTCACGCCGCGGCGTCGTCGTGCTGGCATCGAGCCTCGACGAAGACCCGACGAGAGAGCGCCAACTCGTCGAGGCATTCGCCGAGCGCCGCGTCGATGGACTGATCATGATGCCCGCCAGCCACGACCACAGCTACCTCGTCGAGGAGCGGCGAATGGGGATGGCGATCGTCTTCGTCGACCGTCCACCGGCCTTCTTCGACGCCGATGCGGTATTGGTCGACAACCGCGATGGAACCAGCCGCGGGGTGAAGCACCTGATGGCACACGGCCACCGGCGCATCGCATTTCTCGGCGATCGTCGTTCGATCGTCACCGCAGCCGAACGCTTCCGCGGCTACGTCGATGCGCTCGAGTCGACCGGCATCGTCGTCGAGCCTGACCTCGTCCGGCAGGACATTCTCGACAGCGAACATGCGACCGCGGCAACGCTCGATCTTCTGTCGCTCGATGAACCGCCGACAGCGATCTTCGCCGCACAGAACCTGGTGACGATCGGCGTCGTGCGCGGCCTCCGCTCAGCCGGGAAGCATCACGACATCGCCCTCGTCGGGTTCGACGATGTGCCGATGAGCGACCTCCTCGACCCGGCCATCACCGTGCTCGCCCAGGATCCGGCGGCGATCGGTCGCCAGGCGGCGACGACGTTGTTCGCCCGACTCGATGGTGATCG
Organism: Ilumatobacteraceae bacterium; assembly: GCA_031373785.1. GTDB lineage: Bacteria > Actinomycetota > Acidimicrobiia > Acidimicrobiales > Ilumatobacteraceae > JAENVT01. The sequence goes on along the minus strand of JANMNE010000409.1, from coordinate 33,351 downwards.
GTCGGCGACGCAGACCTACATCGTGCCGACCACGATGATCACCCGCGGCTCCGGCGAGATTCCACCTCCCCGCTGACCCAAACCGCCCCCTACGGGGCGCCAGCTCACAAACGCTCAGGCGGAGGGAGGAGCGGAGGGTACCGGTGAACCGGTTGCGGGCGACGGGTCCGGGACAGGGGGCGCGACGGGCGGAGTCGGGGGAACCAGGGGCGTGGCGACTCCGGGCAGGGCGGGCAGGGTGGCGAGGGTGAAACCGACGGTACTGCCGCCACCGTCGCGTGGCTCGGCGAAGACGGTGCCACCATGCGACTCGACGATGTCGCGCACGATCGCCAGGCCGAGGCCCGAGCCCGGCAGGCTGCGCGAGGCGACCGATCGGTAGAAGCGATCGAAGATGTGGGTAAGATCGTCCTCGGGAATGCCCGGGCCACGGTCGCTGATCGCCGCTCGGCCGTCGTGGACCGCGACCTCGATCACACCGTCGACGCTGAACTTGGCGGCGTTGTCGATCAGGTTGACCACCGCCCGATCGATCGCCGCCGGGCGGCACGACACCAGCGAGCCGTCACCGGTCACGGTGATCTCGCGGCCGGTGCGGCGGCGAACCCGTGCCGCAGCCTGCTCGCACAACGCCTGCAGATCGCAGTCCTGTTCGGGCTCGTCGTCGCGCCGGTCGGTCGCCAGCTCGACCAGTTCGTTGACCAGCGCGGTCAACTCCTTCGTCTCGCTGTCGAGATCGTCGACCAGTTGCTGGCGAGCCTCGGGCGCGAGGTGGTCCATCCGGCGCAGCACGGCGACGTTGGTGCGCAGGCTCGTCAATGGCGTGCGCAACTCATGTCCGGCGTCTTGCACGAGCTGCTGCTGTTGCTCGCGGCTGCGCGCCAAGGCGCCGAGCATCCCGTTCATGGCCTTGCCCAATCGGCCGGTTTCGTCCGACCCGCTGACCGGTACTTCGACGTCGAGCCGCCCGGTCTCGGCGACGTCGTCGGCGGCCTCGGTGAGGCGGACCAGGCGTCGGGTGACCTGCCGGCCGATCAACCAACCAATGAATGCCGCACCGATGATGACGAAGGCGACGGACAGCAGCGTTCGCTCGCGGATGACGGCCAGCGCCCGTTGTGTCTCACGCGACGAGCGGGCGATCTGCACCGCGCCCCCGCCATCGACCGGGATGGTCAACATCCGAAAGGCCTCGCCCTCTACGGTGACATCGCGGGGCTCGCTGATCCCGGTGGATGCGCCGTTGGCGACAGCGCGATCGGAATCGTCGACCGGCAGCTCGCCCGATTGCGGAGACCGCACGATCGCGCCGTCGGCGCCGATGATCTGGGCCAGCACCGCATCGAAGACCCGCGGCGCGGCGTCGAGCGGCAAACCGTCTCCGTCGGTGTCGGGATCGAAGCCGCCACGACCGGGCCCGCCGAATCCCGGCCCGCGGCCGAAGAACCGCAACAGCTGCGCGCGATTGGCCGCGGCGTCGCGCAGCGATCGGTCGACGACCTCGTTCAACTCGTGCCGCGTCGACACGTACGACGACACGCCGACGGCGGCGGTGGCGCACGCCGCCAACAGCACCAGCGCGGCGACGATCTTGAGGCGCAGGCTCACATCGACCGTGCCGAATACCCCACACCGCGGACGGTGTGGATGAGCTTGCTCTCGCCAGGCAACTCGAGCTTGCGGCGCAGGTACGAGATGTAGACGGCGAGGTTCTTGCTGTCGGGCCCGAAGTCGTAGCCCCAGATGCGGTCGTAGATCGTCGAGTGGTCGAGCACGATTCCCTGGTTGCGCAGCAGCAGTTCCAGCAATTCGAACTCCGTCTTCGACAGTTCGATCTCGCGCTCGCCGCGCCACACCCGACGCGATGTCGGGTCGAGTCGCAGATCGGCGAGTTGCACGGCATCGCCATCGGGGTCGTCGTTGGAACGTGTTCGTCGCAACAACGCCCGCAGCCGGGCCAGCAACTCGTCGAGGTCGAACGGCTTGGCGAGGTAGTCGTCGGCGCCGGCATCGAGACCGGCGACACGGTCAGGTGTCTCGGTGCGAGCGGTGAGCATCAGCACCGGGAGCCGGTTGCGTTCGGCACGCAGCACACGGCACACCGTCAGGCCGTCGATGTTGGGCATCATCACATCGAGGATGGCCACATCGGGCTGGGTCGACTCGATCACCGAGAGCGCCGTGTTGCCGTCGCTCGCTTGCACGACGTCGTACCCCTCGAGCACCAATGCCCGAGTCAGTGCGTCGCGGATGGCCCGATCATCGTCGGCGATCAAGACACGGGCGCTCATACGTAGTCATTCTGACTGGCCGGGATGACGAGGGAGGAAGTCATCCCGGCCGAGCCAAGAACTTCAGCCGGCGACGGTGTCGGTCGTGGCAGTGGTATCGGTCGGTGCCGTAGCGCCCACCGGGGCGTCGTCATCGGCATCATTGTCGTCACCGTGATGGCCGGGGCCACCGAAACCGGGCCCACCGACCGGAGGGGTGCTGTTGACGAACTCCGTGGCATGCGTGGTGATGTCGGCCAGGCGGGCGTCAGCCTCGGCTTGGGTCAGCTTGCCGTCGGTCACGGCGGTATTCAGCTTCGTGGTCGCCTCGGCGACAATGGCATCGATCACGTCCTGCGCGGTCTTGCCCTTGCTGACGGCCAGATCGGCGAGCGACTGACCACCCTCGAGCGCGGTGCGTACTTCGTCGGCGGTGACGCCGAGTGTGGTGGCGACGACGTCGAGCCCGAAGCCGATGCGACCGCCGGGGCCGCCGAAGCCGCGATGACCTCCGCCCATCGGGCCACCCATGCCAGGTCCACCGACCGGGCGGGCTGCGACGATGGCCGCGATCACCTTGTCGGCCTGATCCTGCGTGATGGTCCCGTCATCGACGAGCGGCTTCAGCACCTCGCCGAGCTTGGTCGTCGGGTCAGGTCGGACGGGATCGGCGGGGGCCGCCGTATCAGTGGTGGCATCGGTCGACGAGTCGCCGACGACGACTGCGGTGGGATTCCCTGCGGCTGCGCCGACATTGCCGGACAGTTCGAGGATCAAACCAGCGCCCGCGCCAGCGACCAAACCGATCGCCAGGCCCGTTCCTGCAAGCTTCTTGTTCATGCTCAGTCTCCAATTCGATGGGTACAACGACAGTCATCATCAACGTTGCAGGTGAGGGGTCTACCGACATCGAGTTAAAGGTGGGTGAGAAAAGAATCAAGCCTGGTCGAAGGCATCGATCAGCTTGAGCAGGGCTTGCTCGACCACCTCCGACAGCGCCGGATGGATCCACACCTGCCCGGTCGCCAACTGGTCGACGGTGTTGCCGAGGTGCATCCCCTGCACCAGCAACTGCACCAGCAGCGACGCCTGGTAGCCGATCACGTGGGCGCCGATCAGCGTGCGTGTTGCCGGGTCACCGAGCAACTTGCAGAACCCACTGGTGTCCTCCAACGCCCACCCGTAGGCGGTCCCGCCGTAGGCGTGGCTGATCATCGTGAACTCCCGACCCGATGCATCTGCCTGTGCCTCGGTCAGGCCCACTGCTCCGACCTGCGGGCTGGCGAACACGGCGTGGGGTGCGGGACGCGGATCGAGCGGTTGCAGCTCGTCGGGATGCAACAGGTTGTGCCGCACGACGTTGGCCTCCCCGTTTGCCATGTGCTTCAGCTGGTGCCGCCCGTTCACGTCACCGAGAGCCCAGATCCCCGCCGCGCTCGTCCTGCCGTACGCGTCGACGATCACCTCGCCCATCCTGCCGATCTCGATACCGGCCAGGCCCGCGTCGATCTGGTCGCCGTTCGCCATGCGGCCCGCGGCGACCAGCAACGTGTCGCCCTCCACCACCTGCTCGCCGCCGGCGGTCGTCACTCGAACCCCGACACCCTGGGCTGTCATGAAGACGTGTTCCACATGCGCGCCCAGCACCAGTTCGAACCGGTCGGCGACCGACTCGGTGAACGCGTGTGAGATGTCGTGATCCTCGGCGCTCAACAATCGATGACCGCGGTTGATGATGGTCACCCGTGAGCCCAACGATCGGAACACGTGACTCAACTCGGCAGCGATGAACCCGCCACCGAGCACAACGAGGTGCTTGGGTTGATGGGCGACGCGCATGATGGTGTCGCTGGTGTGGAAGGGCACCTCGTCGATGCCGTGGATGGCCGGGATGAACGGCCGGGCACCGGTGGCGAGCACGATGCGATCGCCGGTGATCGTCGCGTCGTTGACCTGGAGGGTGCGTTCGCCGACAAAATGCGCGTCACCCTCGTAGACCGTCACGTTGGGGAGGTTGTATCGGTACTCGCGACCTCCCTCGGCGATGGGGTCGATCCTCCCGAAGACGCGGTGCACGATGGCCGGCCAATTAGCCGATTCGAAGCTGGTGGTCACCCCATACGTCGGGTCGTTGTCGTTGGCGGCCGACTCGGCGACGTCGGCGGCGTAGACCAGCATCTTCGAGGGAATGCAGCCGCGGTTCAGGCACGTTCCGCCGAACGTCCACCGTTCGATGATGGCGATCCGCCACCCATCCATCTCGCTGCCGACGACCGAGTTCCCGGAGCCCGAGCCGACGATGACCAGGTCGTAGTTTTCCGTCGTCACCGCTTCAGCCTTGCAGGTTCGATGGCAGAATTGCCGGGTGGTGACCATCGACCAGATCCAACCGACCGACTCCTGCCTGCACGTCACCTGGGACGACGGGACCGAGAGTTCGTACCCGTGGCTGTGGCTGCGCGATCACGCCCATGACGACGCCACGATCCACCCCGTGACGCAACAACGCCTGCTCGACACCGCTGCATTGGCGCCCGATCTCCGTGCGGCAGCGGTCACCGCCGACCACCTCGTCGCCCGCATCACCTGGCGCGACAACGACGTGTCGGAGCTGCCGGTGGAGTTCTTGCGCCGGTTCCGGTCGCCGGATTCGGCGCGGATCGCGACCACGCCGCCCCCGGTGCTGTGGGACAACGCGACCATTGCGGAGGCACCCATTCGCGTCGATCACGATGCCGTGATGGGCAGCGACGAGGGGGTCCGCCAGTGGCTGTCGACCGTGGCCACCTACGGCTTCGCGATCGTCACCGGCACGCCGGCAACCGCCGAGGCGACCGAGGCGCTGATCCGCCGCGTCGGCTACGTGCGCGAAACGATCTTCGGCGGATTCTGGGAGTTCACCGCCGACCTGAAGAAGGCTGACCTGGCCTACACCAACCACTACCTGTCTGCGCACACCGACGGCACGTACAGCCACGATGCCCCGGGCCTGCAGATGCTGCACTGCCTGTACTTCGACGGCACGGGTGGCGAGTCGACGTTGGTCGACGGCTTCAAGATCGCCGAGGTGCTGCGGGCCAAGGAGCCCGAGCTGTTCGATGTGTTGTCGACCGTGGCGATTCCGGGCCAGTACGTCGGCGATGGCTCCCACCTGATGGCGGCCCGTCCGGTGTTCCGCCACGATCACACCGGCACCCTCGTGCAGGTGTCGTACAACAACTCCGACCGCGCCCCGTTCCTCTTGCCGCCCGACGAGATGGCCCAGCTCTACACCGCCCTCCGTGCCTTCGATCATCTGGCCAACAACGAGTCGATGCAATGGAGCGAGGTCTTACGACCCGGCGACGCGTTGCTGTTCGACAACTGGCGCGCGCTGCATGGACGTCGCGCCTACACCGGCAAGCGGACGCTGTGTGGCGCGTACCTCAACCACGAGGATTTCGAGAGCCGTTTGCGGATGACCGGATGAGTCATCCACCCCGCACGGGTGACGCTGGCAGCGAGGAGATCGTCGACGGCGATGTGACCTGGCGCTTCGATCGGGCGTTCCTGACGTCGAACTGGACGTGCATCTGGGGACGCGGTTGCAAGGGGATCCTCGACGAACCTGCCGAGCACCTGAACCAGGGCTGCTGTTCGATCGGCGCTGAAATGGCCGACCCGGAAGAAGCCATGACCGTCTCGGCGCTGGCCGCCACACTCGATGCCGATCTGTTCCAGCACCACCAGGCGATCGATGCTGACGACGTGTTCAGCGACCACACGCGCACCAACACCAAGGTGGTCGACGGTGCGTGCATCTTCTTGAACCGCCCCGGGTTCGACGGTGGCGAGGGGTGCGCACTGCATCTCGCGGCACTGCGTGCCGGCGAATCGCCGACGGCGTGGAAGCCGTCGGTGTGCTGGCAATTGCCGATCAAGATCGATTGGCAAGCCGTTCCCGACGGCACCGAGATCGCCACGGTGCGCGGGTGGGAACGGCGCGACTGGGGCGACGACGGCGACACCATGCACTGGTGTTGCACCGAAGGACCCGAGGCCTACATCGGCGATCATTCGGTGGTGGATTCCCTCGCGGACGAGCTGATCGCCGTCGTCGGCGAACCGGTTTACGTCGAACTGCGGCGACGCCTGCACTGACCGTGAGATAGCGAAACGCGCCGCGGCGCATCTGCCTCCACGGGTGCTAGTACCAACGTCCAGTGGGCCTCGTCGGCGATCTCGGCCACGCTGAACACCTCGGCAACATCTCCTCGTAGCCGAGTGTTCACCTCCATCGATGTTTGGGACGAGAGAGGCACTTCACTGTGGCCACTACAGCGACCACAACCTTCACGAATCGCCCCGCACCGCGCCGCTCGACCCGGGTCGTTCGTCCCCTGCTGAGTATGCACGTTCGCCAATACTGGCCGGCGCTGCTGCTCGGCTCGCTGCTGGCCGTGCTGCAAGTCGTCACCAAGTTGGCCGAGCCCTGGCCGCTCGGTTGGCTCGTCGACCACGCTCTCACCGGCTCGGCCAAAGGTGCAGCGGCGATCCGCAACGACCTCATCCTCGCCGTCGTCAGCCTGGCCGTCATCGTCGCCGTCGGCGCCCTCTTCGACTACTGGTCGACACGTCTGTTGTCGTCGACGGGGCTGCACGTCGCCAACGACATGCGAGGGCGTGCGTTCACGCATCTGCACCGATTGTCGCTCGGCTACCACCGCCAACACCAGGTTGGGGATCTCACGGCCCGGGTCACCGCCGATGTCGACAACACCCAAGATCTCTTGGTGCAGATGCTGGCCAACCTCTTCCCGAACCTGTTGCTGCTGGTTGGGATGTTCGTCGTCATGTTGAATGTCGATCCGTTCCTCACACTGCTGAGCCTGGCAACGACACCGCTGCTCGCATTCGCCGTGCATCGCTCGAAGCGCACCCTACGACAGGCATCGCGTCGGGTTCGTCGCGCCGACGGCGCAGTTGCATCGGCGGCCACCGAGAGCCTTGGGGCCATCGGACTGGTGCAGGCATTCACCCTCGAGCGCCATCAATCCGGCCATTTCGAGCAGTTGTCGGGCGACAGCCTGAGCGCGGGCGTCGAGGCCGTCAGACTGCAAGCCCGGTTCGCACCGATGGTCGACGCCGCGGGCTTATTGTCAATCCTGATCGTGTTGTGGGTCGGCGCCAACCGAGTGGCCAGCGGCCAGATGAAGCTCGGCGTGCTGCTGATCTTCCTCACCTATGTCGGTTCGCTGTACAAGCCGGTCAGGGCCCTGTCGAAACTGACGACCGTGTTCACCAAGGGCATGGCAGCGGCAGAACGAATCGACGACGTGCTCTCTACGGAGCCCGATATCCACGACCGGCCAGACGCCGTTCTCGCCCCTCCCTTTGGCGGCCACATTCGCTTCGACGAGGTGACCTTCTCCTACGGCCGCGAACCAGTGCTGTGGGCGGTTTCCTTCGACGTTCATGCCGGCGAGACTGTGGCGCTGGTCGGCCCGACCGGTGCCGGCAAATCAACGCTGGCTTCACTCGTCCCGCGCCTGATCGAGCCCCGGCTCGGCAGGGTGCTGATCGATGAACGCGACATCCGCGACTACTCGTTGGCCTCGCTGCGTTCACAGGTGTCGATGGTGCTGCAAGACACGGTGTTGCTGCGTGGCACCATCCGCGACAACATCGCCTGTGGCCGTCCAGGTGCGTCGTGGCGCGCCGTGGAGCACGCCGCCAAACTGGCGCTGGTCGACGAGTTCACCGATCGGCTGCCAGACGGGCTCGATACCCATCTGGCCGAGCGCGGTGTCGACCTGTCGGGTGGTCAGCGGCAGCGCATCGCCATCGCTCGGGCCATCTTGCGCGACGCCCCCATCCTGATCCTCGACGAGCCGACCAGCGCGCTCGACACGCAGTCGGAGGAGTTGATCGTCACCGCACTCGACAACCTTCCAAAGTCGCGCACGATGCTGATCATCGCCCACCGACTGTCGACGGTGCGGCGCGCCGATCGCATCGTGGTGCTCGACGGCGGCACCATCGTCGAAGAGGGCACGCACGAGCTGCTCATGCGTCGCGGCGGGATGTACTCCCGACTGCAACGACGCTCGCGCCTGGCCCCCGAGGGCTTCCTCGCCCCATTCAGCCCGCCCGACCCGGCAACGGTCGTCGACCTCTTGGCGAGTGCCCGACGATGAAGCCCACCACCGTCCCCGCATTCCGCGAGTCCGACGGCCTGCGCGCGCTCTTCATCACCAACGAGTGCGCCGGCCTGGGTCATCTGCGTCGCACCATCAATCTGGCGCGGGCAGTCACTGAGGGCGACCCCGATGCCACGGCGTTGATCGTCACTGGCTCGGCGGCTCTCGGTAGCTTCGTACTCCCCGCACGCGTCGACACGGTGAAGTTGCCGGTCTTCCGTCGCGAGGCCGATGGCACGCTCTACGCCGCCATGCTCGGCGTCGACATGCCGATGATCGAATCGATGCGGTCCGAGATCCTGCGCAGCGCTGCTGCGGCGTTCGACCCCGACGTCGTGGTGGTCGACAAGACCCCACTCGGGCTGCGCGACGAGCTCGTGCCCATGCTCGAGCTGCTCCGCGAACGTGGCCGGGCGCGCATCGTGCTCGGCCTGCGAAACGTGGAGGACGACCCGGAGCGCGTTCGCGCCGCATGGCGCGAGTCCGACCTGTTGTCGGCCGTCGAGCGGTACTACGACTGCGCCGTCGTCTACGGGCCCGACAACACCACCGGCGATGCATTGAGCTGCCTCGACGGCGTCAAGATGCCCGTGCCCGTCACGCACGTCGGCTTCGTCGGCAACAGCCCGGCCACGATCGCACCCGACGATCTGCCCAGCGGCTACTTGCTGGTGACTGTCGGCGGCGGAAGCGATGGCCACGAGATGATCGACGCAGTGCTGGATGCCGAGCAACACGCGCCGCTCGACTTCCCCATCGTGGTGATCACGGGCCCGCTGATGTCGGCGACCGAAGTCACCCGCTTGTCGAACCGCTGCGACGGCGACCACATCCGACTGTTCGACTTCCGTCATGACATGGCCAATGTGGTGGCCGGGGCTCGAGGCGTGGTGACGATGGGTGGCTACAACACGATCTCCGAGGTGCTGCAGACCGGTGTGCCTGCCCTGGTGATCCCGCGTGTTCGCCCGAGTGAGGAACAACTGATCCGCGCCAACGATCTTGTGTCCCTCGGTCTGGCCGACATGCTGCATCCCGACATGATCACGCCCGACCGCATGTGGCACGCGGTCCACCAGATGATGCAACGGCCGCGTCGACCGATCGATCGCACGGACTACCGCGGTGCCGAACGCACCGCGGAGCTGTTGGTCGAACTAGCCAACGAGCGCGACGACCCATTCCTGGCGGCGTCATGACACGAAACGAAGGATCCATGCACGCAATCGTCACCGGCGCGGCCGGCTTCATCGGCTCGCACCTGGCAGAACGGCTGATCGCCGAGGGCTGGAGGGTCACCGGCATCGACGCGTTCACGAACTACTACGAGCGAGCCGACAAGGAAGCCAATCTGACTGCCCTGCGCCGCGAAGCACGGTTCGATCTGATCGAGGCCGACCTCGTCGATGCACCGCTCGATCGAATCTTCGCCGATCGTCCGGTCGTGTTCCACTTGGCTGCGCAAGCAGGGGTGCGGGCCAGCTTCGGCGAGTCGTTCGCCGGGTACGTGCACGACAACCTGATCGCGACACAGCGCGTGCTCGAACATGCACTGGCCGCAGGCTGCCCGCGGGTGGCCATGGCTTCCTCGTCGTCGGTGTATGGCGACGCCGAGGAATACCCCTGCATCGAAGGCGTCACCCCGACGCACCCGCGATCGCCGTACGGCGCGACGAAGCGCATGTGCGAAGACCTCGCCGACATCTACCGGGGCCTCGGCCTGTCGGTCACGGCGTTGCGCTACTTCACCGTCTACGGCCCGCGGCAGCGACCCGACATGGCCATGCGCCGGCTGTGCGAGGCAAGTGTCGGTGGGCCGGCGTTCGTGCTCAACGGCGACGGCCTGCAATCGCGGGACTTCACCTTCGTAGCCGACGCTGTCGATGCCACGTTGCGTGCCGGTGTGGTGCTGGATGTACCGCTGCTGCTCAACGTCGGCGGCGGCGAGGAAGCGACCATGCTGCAGGTGATCTCGATCATCGCCGACCTCTCCGGGTCGTCGCTCGACATTCAGCGCACCGGCGACGGCAAGGGCGACGTGCGCCGCACCGCCGCCGACACCCGAATTGCCCGGCATGCCCTCGGCTGGGCGCCCACCACCACGCTGGTCGACGGCCTCGGCAAGCAACTCGACTGGGTACGGGCCCGTTCTCTCGCACACGCTGGGCGCTGAGAGGCCACATCGTGAATCCCAATCCAATCCACCAGCGCGTCGTCGTCGTCGGCCAGGGCTACGTCGGTCTGCCCCTTGCCATGGCCGCCGTCGAGGCCGGGTTCGATGTCGTCGGGTTCGACCTCGATGTCGACCGCACCAAGAACCTTGCCGACGGCACCTCGTTCACGGCCGACGTGCCCGATCACCAACTGCGACGGGCGCTGGCGACCGGTCGGTACACCGCAACCGATCGATCCGAGGCATGCGCCGGCTTCGACGTCGCCGTGATCACCGTCCCAACGCCGTTGCATGAAGGCGACCCCGACCTCAGCTACATCGCTTCCGCGGCGCGAATCCTCTCGGAGCATCTGCGACGCGGCGCAACCGTCGTGCTCGAGTCGACCACCTACCCCGGCACGACCGAGGAACTGATGGTGCCACTGCTCGAGGCGGGTTCCGGCCTGCGCGCCGGCGACGACTTCTCGGTCGGCTACAGCCCGGAGCGCATCGACCCCGGCAACGGTGTCTGGAAGTTCGCCAACACGCCGAAGATCGTCTCGGGGATCGACGAGCCATCGTTGGCGAAGGTCGCCAGGTTCTACGGATCGATCGTCGACACGGGATGCGTGCTGCAGCGGTGGCCGACGAGTTGTCGCGCGGCGAGCCCGTCACGCACATGCACGCCCACTTCGCTCATCGCACCACGACGGTCACGTGGTGGGCAGCGCATCTGCTGCACCTGCCGTTCTCGTTCACCGGGCACGCCAAAGACATCTACCAAACCGACCAGAACCCCCATGGGTTGCTGGCTCGCAAGATGCGCGCCGCGGCGTTCGTGGTCACCTGCACCGACGCCAACCGCAAACACCTCGAAGCGATCGCTCCTGGCACACCGGTGCATGTGATGTACCACGGCTTGAACGCCGACTTCGCCAGACTGCTGGCCGACGCTCCCGTGGCGGAGCCCCACGACGCCCTGCGGATCATCAGCGTCGGTCGATTGGTCGAGAAGAAAGGTTTCGACGTACTCGTCGATGCCATCGCCCTGCTGCTCGAGCATGGCATGGAAGTGACGGCAGCAATCGCCGGCGAATCGGGCGATCAGGAGGCACGGATCCGCCAACGCGTGACCACCGCCGGCCTCGACGATCGCATCGAGTTTCTCGGAACGCTCAGCCAGGCCGAACTGTTCGCCGAGTACCGGCGGTCCAGCGTGTTCGCGCTCGCCTGCCGGATCACCGACGACGGCGATCGCGACGGCATCCCCAACGTGTTGATGGAGGCGATGGCGGCCGGGTTGCCGGTCGTGTCGACGTCGGTGTCGGGCATCCCCGAACTCGTCGACCACGGCGTCAACGGGTTGCTCATCGCACCCGAGGATCCCGAAGCGTTGGCCGACGCGCTGTGGCGGCTGGCCAAGGACCCCGCCCTCAGCCATCGGTTGGCTGTCGCAGGTGCAGCGACCATCGCCGAACACTTCGACGGCGAAGCGCTGGCACGCCACATGGCCGGGCTGTTCGAGGGGCGCACGTGATCTCGACGCGCCTCGACCTGCTCTCGCCGCACCGCGTGGTCTGCGTGATCGATCACCTGTACCGCGACCTCGGTGTTGCCGATGCGGCGCGCCGCGGACGGTTCACCCACGCCGGAGTCGAACTCGAGTTGGGCCGTACTCCCGACTGGGTCGATGGCGGTCTCGCCGACGACGTCGAATGGCGGATCGAGTGGGTCAAGTTGTACGAAGGGCTGGACCTCGCACACGCGTATGCGATCACCGGCGATGCGGATCACCTCGCCGCCTGGGAGGACCTGGTCGAGGCGTTCTGCGATCAGGTCGCCGTCGGCATGGATCCGTCGGACGTGACGGCTCGGCGGCTGCAGAACTGGCTGTATGCCTGGCAGCGGTTCGCCGAGGCACCACACTTCACCGGGTTGCGGCCGGGGCTCGCCGAGCGACTGGCCGAGCGGATCGCCGAGGATGCCCACCACCTGCGCGACCACCTCACCGCCCAACGGAACCATCGCACGATGGAGCTCTACGCGCTGCTGATCGTCGGGCTGGCGCTGCCCGATGATCTCGACGAAATGGCCCGCTTCGCGCTCGAGGAGTTGTGGCGCAACCTGTCGACCGACGTGTGGACCGATGGAGTCCACCGTGAGTGCTCGACCGACTATCACTGCATTGCCCTGCGCTCGTTTCTCGGCGCCATCGCCAACGCCCGTGCGGTCGGGCTCGACCTTCCGGGTGGCTACATCGAACGGGTCTCGCTGGCCCTCGACTTCGCCTTGCACATCCAACGACCCGATGGCCTGACACCGTCGTTCTCCGACGGCGACACCGGCGACTTTCGAGAGCTACTGATGTTCGGCGCCGAACTGCTCGGTCGCGACGACCTGCGTTGGGTCGCGACCAGTGGTGGCGAGGGCGCTCCCCCGGCGCGTCTCGACGTCACCTTTCCGGTCGGCGGCTACATCGCGGCGCGCAGTGGTTGGGGCGCCGGCTCGACCGCGTACGGCGACGAACGGTTCATGTTGATGGATGCCGGACCGATCGGCGACGGGGGCCACGGCCACTACGACCAGTTGTCGATCGAGTTGTACGCGCACGGCCACCCGCTGGTGGTCGACCCGGGTCGGTACACCTACACCCGCGGCCCGATGCGCCACTGGTTCAAGGGGTCGAAGGGGCACAACACGGTGACCGTCGACGGCCTCGACCAGACGCCCTACCGGCACGCCTCTCCGAAGCAGGCCACCTCGCGGGCACACATTCTTCGCCGCCGGTCGTTGCGCAACTTCGACGCGGTCGAGGCCGAGGTACGCAGCCCCCAGCACGAGGTCGTGCACACCCGTCGCGTGCTGTTTCCGCACCGCGACTACTGGGTGATCCACGACCATGTTGTCGGCGACACCGACCATTGCTACGAGGCCCGCTGGCACCTGCCGGCGGAGGCCCGCGGATGCATCACGATCACACACGACGACGACCAGACGACGGTTCGTACCCCGGCCGCGGTCCTGGTCGTTCCGGCGTCACTCGTGGTCGAGATCGAGCCGGGTTGGGTGTCGTTGGCCTACGGCGTCAAAGAACCCGCGCCGGTGGTCGTCGTGCGGGCCCACGGAGCCGAGGCCGACATCGTCACCGTGGTGAGCCCCGGCGATTCGGTCGTCGCGCTCGACGATCAGACGGTTCGCGGCGCGTTGCGCTGCACGGTGTCGCGAGACGACACCAGGGACTTCTTGGAGTGGACGGCTGCCACGGACGTGTCGTGGGAAAGGTGGAGCACGTGTCCATGACAACCGCGAGTCCTCCAACAGCATTCGTCGCCGATCCGGTGATCCCCGCGCGGGATCTGCTGCTCGACCCCGAGACCGTCAGCGAGATCATCGGCCGCATCACCCACCACGAAGGGGCGATGGAGTGGTGCAGCCTGCGGCGTGCGAAGTACCGCGTCGGGGAGAGCATGCGGGTGGTGTACGACGTGATCGCCGACGGTCGCGAGTACGTGATGTCGGCGCGGACGTTCGCCAACAGCGCTGCCGCGTTTCACGACGCCGAGGCCAACGCCGAGCCCGTGCATGGCATGCCGGGCATCGCCCACGACCCGCGCACCGACACGGTGTGGTGGACCGTGCCCAACGATCGGAAGCTGCGCAACCTGGCCACGCTGCTCACTCCCCCCGTTCGCGTCCGCCGTACCAGCGGCGTCTCGTGGGATCAGTCGCGCCTCGTGGAATACGCGCCGGAACGTTCGGCGACGGCGCGCCTGCTCGACGTTCGCGGCCAGACCTCAGGCTATGCCAAGGCATACCGCGATCGCGACGTGCTCGACGTCGCCGCCCAGTACAACCGCGTCGCTGCATCGGTGGCGATGCTCGACGGCATCCGCACGCCGCGGGCACTCGGCTGGGCACGGCCCGACCGGATCGTGGTGCTCGAGCCGATGCGTGGGCGGCCGTGGACCCAGCTGCCCGACGACCTGCGGCCGTTGGCGATGGCCCGGTTCGGTTCTGCGCTCGCCAACGTCCACAGCCTCCCGGGCGACTTCGGCCGCGGGCCGTTCCAGCGGTATCGCCTCGATCGCGTGCTCAACAGCGCCGACCTGGTCGCGATGGCGCGACCCGACGTGGCCGCCGCAATCGGTGGGCTCCGCGACAAGCTGGCCGGCGGCCCCCCCGCCGCCGCGGCCACGGTGTGCTTGCACGGCGACGTGCACGCCAACAACGTGTTGTTCTACGGCGACGACGTCCACATGATCGACTTCGATCAGGGTGGATCCGGTGCAGCAGCGGCCGACATCGGCAGCATGCTCGCATCGCTGCTGACCATTCGACGGACGACTCCGGCCATTGTGGTGGACAGCCTGGCCGAACAGTTCCTCGACGGCTACAACGCCATCCTGCCGCTGCCGAGCCACGCTGAACTGCGCTGGTACACCGCCGCGGCGTTCGTCGCCGAGCGGGCGATCCGGGCGGTCAACCGCGTGAACTACGCGACACTGGCGGTGCTGCCAGAGCTGCTCGAGATGGCCGACGCGGTGCTGGCCGGGAGGCTCGATTTCAGTGCCTGAGCGGCAGACGTTGCTGTTCTACTGCCAGCACGCGCTGGGGCTCGGACACCTGGTGCGCTCGCTGACGCTGGCCTCGGCGCTCGCCGAGCAGTTCGACGTCGTGCTGTTGAACGGCGGCCGGTTCCCCGACGGAACGACGGTTCCCGCCGGGGTGCGGGTGATCAACCTGCCACCACTCGGCCACGATTCGTCATACAACCTCATCAGTCACGATCCGGCGTGGTCGGTCGAGGCAGCAATGCGCGAGCGGCCGCGCCTGATCCTCGACACGCTGGCGATCACGCAGCCGGCGGTGGTGCTGATCGAGCTGTACCCGTTCGGCCGCAAGAAGTTCGAGTTCGAACTGCTGCCGTTGCTCGAAGCCGTGCACTCGATCGACGTCGGGCGACCGCGGGTCGTGTGCAGCGTCCGCGACATCCTCGTCGGCACGCGGCGTGACCAAGCTCGTCACGACGAGCGGGCGAGCACCACCGCCAATCGCTACTTCGACGCCATCCTCGTGCACTCCGACCCGCAGTTCGCCCGCCTCGAAGACACGTTCCGGCCCGCGGTCGCGATGACGGTGCCGGTGCACTACACCGGGTTCGTCACCGACAGCGCCGAGCCGATCGTCGTCGCTGCGGCCGATCGGTTGCCACGGGTGCTCGTGTCTGCCGGCGGCGGCATGGTGGGCGGCCCGTTGTTCCACGTCGCCGCTCAGGCACACCAGCGTTGGCACGAGACGATGGGCCTCACGACCACTGTGCTCGCCGGGCCGTTCGCACCCGAGCCCGTCTGGTCGTGGTTGCAGGAGCAAGCGGCCCGCCTCGACGGCTTCGAGGCCGTGCGCTACCTGCCCGACCTGCGCGCCGAGATGGCCCGGTCGGCCGTCACCGTCAGCCAGTGTGGGTACAACACGACGATGGACATCCTGCGCGCCCGCGTGCCGGCCGTGGTGATCCCGTACGCGGACGGCGGCGAGGACGAGCAGCGCCAGCGTGCCGAGCGGCTCGACCGGCTCGGCGTGTTGCGCTGCGTTCCGGCGGACGGGCTCGACGCCGAGCGGTTGGCACACGCCGTGATCGCCGCCGCGGCATCGACGCCGGCGCGCGTGACGCTGGACCTGGATGGTCGCGACGCGACTGCCCGGATCATCGCCGACCTCTGCGACGCCCACCTGGCCGGTGTCGGGAGATGACTGATTGGCTGGCCCCGGTCCGCACGGCGCTCGACACCGCGTCGAAGCCGGTGCAGTTCTTCTTCCGCGACGACGACGCCGGCCTCGATAACGATGCGCTCTGGCGCATGCTCGATTGCTGCCAGAGACGAGCCGTGCACATCGATCTTGCGGTGATCCCGATCGAGCTCGACGACCGATTGGCCGGCGCGCTGTGCGACCGCGCTTCGACAGGCTTGGTGCACCTGCACCAGCACGGTTTCCGCCACGTGAACCACGAGGCCGACGGCCGCAAGTACGAGTTCGGGCCGAGCCGCAGCCACGACCAGCAACTGGCCGACATCGCCCAGGGGCGAGCCGTGGTCGGCGGCCAGTTGCACCCGTACGTCGAGCCGATCTTCACCCCGCCGTGGAACCGCTGCACCGAGCACACCGCTTCGGCGTTGGCCAACCTCGGGTTCCAGGTGCTGTCACGAGATCACACTGCGGTGCCCTTCGGGCTCGCCGAGCTCGCCGAGGTGCCGGTGACCGTCGACTGGTTCGCCAAGACCAAGGGCGAACCGTGGACGCGGGAGCGTGTCGGCACACAGATCGCTCGACAGGTCACAGACGGGTCGGCACCGGTGGGCGTCATGCTGCACCACGCCATCACCAACGGCGAGCACCTGACACTGCTCGATCAACTGTTGTCACTGGTGGCCGAGCACCCCTCGGCCGAGTCGACATCGATCTACAACGCGTCGTGCTGAGTCGTCACGGCGTGGCCCTCCAGCAACGCCACGCGCTCGCCGACCGACAGACCCTTGGGTGACACGCGGGCGGTGACACCGGCGAGATAGGCGACCGGGGCATCGGTAAGGCCATGCATGGCAGCCAGCGAGCGGATCACACCGCCGTGGGCCACGACCAACAGCGAGCCACCGGGGCTGGCCGCGTGCATCGCTTCCAGTGCCTCGATCACACGATCCAGCACGATGTCGACCTGCTCGAAGCCATCGGGTCGACGGCCGTCGTCCAGCCATCCCGGCCAGCCCTTGTCGATCTCCGCCTTGGTCAGCCCGGTCCATTCACCCACGGCGCGCTCGCGAAGGCGTTCGTCGACCACCACCGGCCCGACACCCAACTGCTGGGCGATGATCGCCGCGGTCTCGGCGGCGCGCAGCAGATCGCTCGACACGATGCCGTCGAGGGCGCCGATCGACGCCGCAGCGACATACGCCTGTCGTCGTCCGAGTTCGGTCAGCGCGGGGTCGGCGTGGCCCTGCCACCGGCCGCTGGCGTTCCACTCCGATTGCCCGTGACGCACCACGAGCAGGTCGGTGGCATCCATCGGCGCGAGCGCTACCGTCGCCCTTCCCGCCGGCTGGGTTGCAAGTACTCGTACTCGCCCCTGACTGCGTGGTCGATCTTGGCCCGCGTCATCACGATGCCGAGCAGCGGGGCGCCGACGCGGTCGAGGGTTGCCAGGCTCTCACGCAGCTGCGGAATCGAGACCCGCTTCGATTGGGCGACCAGCAGCACACCATCGACGTGGCGCGACAGCGCTGCCGCGTCGCTGACTGCGAGCAGCGGCGCCGAGTCGATGATCACGTAGTCGAACCGCCGGGACAGCTCCTCGGCAAAGGCATCCATCCGCCGCCCACTCAGCAACTCGCTGGGGTTCGGCGGCACGGGGCCGCCGACGATCACCCACAGTTGATCGGTGATGCGCTGGATGGTCAGTTCCATCGGGTCGCCGGCCAGGTTGTTGGTCAGCCCGTTGCTGCCGTCGATGGCGAACATCCGGTGCAGGTCGGGCTTGCGCAGGTCGGCATCGACCAGCACCACGTTGGCGCCGGTCTGCGACAACACGACGGCGAGGTTGGCGGCCGTGGTGGTCTTGCCTTCGCCGGGGCGCGTGCTGGTGACCTGGATCGAGCGCATCTTGCGCTCGATCCCGAGGAACTGCACGTTGGTTCGCAGGTTGCGGTACGCCTCGACGGCCGGGTTGTCGGGATCCGAGATCGCCAGTGGCCTGTTGTCGCGTCCGGTCTCGTTGGGCACCGATGCCAGCACGGGCACATCGGCGCCGAGGCGGGCGAGGTCGTCGGCATTGCGCACCGAATCGTCGAGATGGTCGATCAAGAACGCGGCGCCGAGGCCCAGCAGCAGACCGACGACCGAGGCGAGCATCGCGGTACGCACGGGCGTCGGTCTGATCGGTTTGATCGGCGCCTCCGCCGGTCGCACCAACTCTGCATTGCCAGCCGAGAGGGCCGCGTCGACCTGGAGTTGATCGATGCGTTGGCGGAACAAGGCCTGCTGGTCAACCAGGGTGCGACGATCGGCCTCGGCGCCCGAGTCGTCGTCGGTGCTGCTCGCCGCGATCTGCGCGTCGAGCGTGTCGATCTGGGATTGCAGGTCGGTGATCTTGGTCTGCAACTCGGCACTGGCCGCGACCATGCCGTTGACCGCCTGCTCGCGCTTCACGTCGATGTACGCGTCGACGTAGGCGTTGGCCAACGTGGCCGCCGTTTGCGGGTCGCCGCTTTCGACACTGACCGTGATCACGTCGGCGTCGGTGAAGCCACTGCCCGAGACAAAGGGCGGGTCGTCGTCGAGACCGAGGTTCTGCTTCAACCTGGCGTACACCACGTCGCCTTCGAGCACCGAGATCTCGTTCTGCACCAGGCGGTCGGGGTTGATCGTCTGCTGGCCGCTCCCGAACACCGATTCACCCGGAGAGATGCGGATCAACATGTCGGCGTCGGCCTCGTAGATCGACGATTGCCGCAACGACAAGGCGATGGCCGGCGCGGCGGTGGCGATGATGGCAGCGATCACGATCCACGAGCGGCGAATGATCACGCGCCAGTAGTCGCGCAAGGTCATCTCCGGACGCTCGCCAACGCTCATAGAAGTCGCCAGCCTACCCGTGGCCGCTGATCGCAGGGCTCAACGCGGGGCATCGGGACCAAGCACGACGATGACGTCGCCACCGTCGTCGGAGTTCGTGATCGGCTGCGACGAGTTCGTGGGAAAGGCAACGATGATCGCGTCGGGCACGCCGATGTCGTTGGCCGCGATCTCGGCCTCGTCGTCGAAGCCGGGCCGGTAGTAGAGGACGGTCGCGCCGACGAGATTCACCGTGTCGCCGAGGTCGATGATGTAGCCGAGCGAGCGAATGCGATCGGCCGTGACGCTGGCGAGCTTGAACCGCCCATCGCCGTTGGCGAGCACCAACCGAACCTTGTTGCGTGGCAGCGGACCGGGGATGGTCGTGGTCGTGGGGGCGTCGGTCGTGGTCGGCGCTGCCGTGGTCGTTGCCGCCGCAGTCGTCGGCGCGACCGACGTGGATGCCGAGACGGCCGAGGTGGTCGAGGCCGCGATCGTGGTCGTGGTCGAGGTCGCCGGCTCGCCGACCGAAGTCGAGCTGGCGATCACCGACGCCGACGTCGTCTCGAGTGGCACGGTGGCGCTGGGGTCGAGCACGAACGTGTCGCTCGGCACCGGACGCCCGGCGATGGCCAAGCCCGCAAAAGCGCCGACGACGATCACGGCGAGAGCGAACGGCCACGACTTGCGCATGAGGTCTGTCAAGTTACCAGTGCGCTCCTGACCCAGACCGCCCAGTGGAGGAACTCTCGCCCGATACCGCGAACCATTCCCCGCCAGTAACCTCGGCGGATGGTGACAGAGGGGCAGCAGCGGGATGTCCGCACCATCAACATGTGGGTCGCCGGGATCTCCGCCGCGGCCGGTGTCGGCGTGGCACTCGGCGGGCCGTCACCCACGGGCTCGACCCTGATCGACAGCGTGCTGGTGGTCGTCGTCACCGCGGTCTGCATCTCCTGCATCGCCCTGGCCCCGTGGGTGTATCGCTGGCAGCGCACCATGCGTCCCGTCGTCACCGCCGGGGTGTTCGGCGTGGCCGTGCAGGTGCTGGCGCGGCTCGGCAACATCTGGCGGTTCGGGATCAGCGCGGCAATCGGCATCGTGCCCATCCTGGCGATCACCTTGATCGCGATTCAGCGTCGCTCGGGCCAGCGCCGGCTGCAGCTGTGGTCGGCCTTCGGCGGGTTGGTGGCTGCCGGGATCCTGTCGCTGCTGGGGTTCGGCGTGGCAGCCGCAGCGGCGAGACCCAACCTCACGCGCGGCACCGACGAGGCCAAGCAGGCCTTGCAGTTGCTGAAGGACGGCGACTTCGGCGGAGCCCGCAAGGGGTTCGATCTGGCCGCCGGTCTGTTGGGGGGCGCCGGCGACGACCTCGATGCGCCGTGGGCCCAACCGGCGCGGCTGATACCCGTCGTCGCCCAGCATCGCCGCGCGGCATCCGACCTCGCCAAGACCGCGGCATCGGTGTCGACCACGATCTCCGACGTGTTGGGCGAGATCGACTTCGATCGGCTGCGCGTCGTCAACGGCACGATCGACATCGCCGCGATCACTGCGCTGCAAGATCCGATGGCACGACTGAACAGTGCGCTCGATGATCTCCACTCGACGGTCGACTCCGTCGACAGCCCGTGGTTGGTGCAACCGGTTCGATCCCGGCTGGCGACCTTGAGCGATCAGATCGGCAAACAGGAGGGTGAGGGTGATCGCGCCTCGGTCGCCGTGCAGCGCGCGCCAGCCATGCTGGGCGCCAACGGCAAGCGCGTGTACTTCATCGCCTTCACCACGCCGGTCGAGTCACGCGGCCTCGGCGGGTTCATGGGCAACTGGGCGGAGGTGACGATCGACCAGGGGCACATCTCGGTGACCGGCTTCGGACGCACAGCCGACCTCGCGGTCACCGGCGACACCGAGCATTGGGTGCGCATCACCACCTCGCCGCATTTCCCCGACGTCGCCAAACTGATCGCCGATGGCTATCCCGCCTACAGCGGCCACCCCGTCGACGGCGTGTTTGCAATGGACGTATACACCGTCGCCGCGCTGATGAAGCTGACGGGCCCGATCGATCTGACCACGATCACCCAGACAGTGTCGTCCGACAACGCCGCCAAGTTTCTGCTCAGCGATCAGTACGCCGCCGTGCAGGACCGCGCCGAACGCATCGACCTGCTCGAGGAGGTGGCCAGCACGACCATTTCGCGGTTGCTGTCGACCTCGCTGCCAGCCCCGCCCGACCTCATCAAGTTGCTGAGCCCGTTCGCCGGGCAGGGTCGGCTGGTCGGCTGGTCGCCCAACGCCGATGAAGAGGACCTGTTCGAACGCATGCGCATGTCGGGCGAGCTCCCGCAACTCAATGGCGGCGATGGCCTTGGTGTCGTGATCGACAACGTGGGCAACAACAAGATCGACTACTACCTGACCGGCGAGGTTGCCTACAACGTGGGAACCGACCCGACCAGCGGCGATGTCGAGTCGGTCCTCGACATCACTCTGCACAACGGCGCGCCGCCCGGCGTGACCGAGCCGGCAATCGTGTTCGGCAACTCCGAGGGCGCCCCACCGGGCAGCAACGTGATGCAGCTACACATCTACTCGGCCCTGCCGGTGACGAGCGTGACGGTCGATGGCCTGAGTCACCCGGTCGACGCAACGAGCGAGGATCACGGCTACCAGGTGTCGACCCTCGACCTCGTCGTCGCCGGCCAATCCACGATGCAGATCACCGCCCAACTCGCCGGCACCCTGGACCTCACCAACGGCTACCACCTCGTGATCCGCAACGCCGCCGCGGTGAGCCCCTTGGACACCAAACTCGTCGTCGACGAAGACATCGTCGAAGACCTCGGCGCCCAAGCCGGCGTACGCGTGATCGGGAAGTAGCCGATGGCGCTGAAGGCCCTTGGTAGCGTCGGCTTCTATGTCGAACGGGGCGGAGGCGATCTGAGGTGAGAGTCGTCGTCGTCCACAACCGCTACAGGTCCGCTCAACCGTCTGGCGAGAACCGAGTTGTCGAAGCCGACATCGCAGCACTCGAGGCCGAAGGTGTCGAAGTCTTTCCGTACATCCGCGACAGCGACGAAATCGAGGGGTTCACCGCGATCGGCAAGGCGGGCGTCGCGGTGAGACCACTGGTGTCGCCGGTCGACTCGATCGCCTTTCGACGACTGTTGCGCGGAGTCCAGCCCCACATCGTCCACCTCCACAATCCGTACCCGTTGATCTCGCCGTGGATCGTTCGTACCGCGAAGTCGATGCGCGTGCCCGTCGTGCAAACGGTGCACAACTACCGGCACGTGTGCGCCAACGGCTTGTACTTCCGAGACGGTCACGAGTGCACCGACTGCGTTGGCAAGGCCTTTCCGTGGCCGGCGATCGCACACGGTTGTTATCGCGATTCGAAGCTGCAGAGCATCCCGATGGCCACCTCGCTGTGGGCTCACCGCAGTACATGGATGATGGTCGATCGATTCCTTCCAGTCGGTGAGCACGTGGCCGACCACCTACGTACGTTCGGCATTCCCGATCACAAGATCATCGTGCGACCGAACGTCGTGGCCGACCCCGGCGAACCCAAGCCTCTCGGCCACGGAGCCCTGTTCGTCGGTCGATTAAGTGAGGAGAAGGGAATTCGCCTGCTGCTCGCCGCATGGAAGTTGGCCGGTGTGGGTACCGAACACACGCTGACGATCGCCGGCGACGGAGAACTGCGTCCTTTTGTCGAAGCCGCCGCCGCAGCCGACCCGAGCATTCGCTACCTGGGCCTCGTCCCCAGCGCAGACGTGAGCGCGTTGTACGACGCGGCCGCGTTGGTGGTTGTGCCATCGACCTGGCAGGAGGCCGACGGACTGTCGGCCGTCAACGGACTCGCCGCCGGCCGTGCCGTCTTGGCTTGCCGCATCGGAGCTTTTCCGGACTACATCGACGAGAGTTGCGGCTGGCTGTCAGCTGCTACGGCCGCGGCCGTTGCCCAGACGCTGACCGTTTCCATTCACGACACAGGCCAGCTTCGAGACAAAGGCGCTAGCGCCCGAAAGCGGTTCTTGTCCACGCGATCGCCAAGCACAGGAACGCGGCTGTCTCAGCTTTACGTTCCTTTGGCGACTCTGCCGCGAGGTTCAATGGTCGTCGTCGGGCCCGACGGAGCTGGCAAGTCGACCCTCGTGGCCTCACTCGCGCAGTTGGCGGAAGATGCTGGGGTGGATGTCAGCCGTTGGCACTTCAAGCCGGGAGTCCTTCTAGAGCGGCGCGATGACGGCGTCGCCGTCGAAGACCCCCACGCGCAGGCGGCGCGTCCTGTGTTGTCGGCTGTTGCTCGCACAGCGCTCGTTTGGTTGGACTTCCTGGCTGGTTGGCTAACGAGCTGGCGATCGGCGAGCCGCCGAGGCCTTCTCCTCCTTGAGCGTCCGTGGCTCGATCAGGCGGTGGATCCGCGCAGGTACCGTCTGCCGCCCCTCACTGTTCAGGTCGTCAAGGCGTTAGGTCGTGCCTTACCGAAGGCTGACTTCTGCGTCCAGATGGTCGGCGACCCGACGTCGATCGATCGTCGAAAGCCTGAGATCGGCGAGGAGGAGGTTCGACGACAACAGAACGCGTGGGACGACAACGCATCTGCGGTCGGGCGAAAGGTCATCCGGGTTGACTCCGTAGCGATGAGTCGTGACGCCATGGTATCCGTCGTGTTGGAAGCGTCACTGCAACGGCCGACGCCCCAACCATTGCAATGGGTACGTCCCCTGGGCTATCCAACGAGGCTCGACATGCGCGTGACCTCGCAACCCTGTCCGAACGATGCCCTCCGCGTCTACCCACCCCAAAAGCGGATCGCCATCGCTCGGGAGCGTCTCGGTCGAGGCCTGCTACGTCTCGGGCTCTCTCGATCGATGACCTCCCCTCCTTTCGACCTCGACTCGGTTCTTGACGAGCTTGACGCAATCAACTCGCCTACCGTCGCGATGAGATCATCGAAGCCGCATCGTTGGATCGTCGGAATCGAGCAGGCCGGACGGCTCGCCGTTGTGATCAAGAGTGGCGCGCTGAATGATGACGGTCTCGTCAACGAGGCGAACATGCTGCGTCGTTTCTCAGGCACAGCCGGGGCCTTTCGAGTTCCGGAACTGCTCTACTGGGGCCAACTCAGCGGAAGGCTCGTGCTCGCCATGCGTGCGGTCCCGGCCGCCGGGGCCTCGACGTCCCCGTCCATTGAGGAGATCGCAGCTATCTGCACGTCGCTGACGCTTGGCGACGCCTCTATTGCACCGATAGTCCATGGCGACCTGGCACCGTGGAACCTGGTCGTAGTTGGAGCAACGACATGGATTCTGGATTGGGAGTCAGCGCGGTTCGCACGTGTTCCAATGTGGGATCTCGCCCACTACACGATTCGGCTGGGTGCGCTACTCGGACGTCTCTCAGAGCGGGAGGTCTTGCATCAATTGACTGCGCCGGGCTCCGTTGGCTTTCGTCACCTCGCTGCGACGGGTGAGGAACCCGATCGTGCGTTGAGTTACCTGCGGGCATATCTACAACAGTCGGATCCGTTCCTCCCAGGCAAGGCAGAGCGTTTCCGCCAAGAACTGCGACGGCTTGTCACGTGAGGGTCCTGATGTCTGCGTACGCCTGTGGCCCTGAACTTGGTTCGGAGCCGGGGACCGGGTGGGCGTGGGCCCGTGCCGCGGCGGTCGACCATGACGTATGGCTGTTGACCCGAACCCGGAACCGCGAGTCGATCACAGCAGCCTTGGACCTCGAACCGAACTTGCGGCTAACTCCCATCTACTTGGACTTGCCAACGTGGGTACTCCGACTAAAGCGGGGACGATGGGTGCGCACCTACTACTCGATCTGGCAGTCGCTTGCTCGTCGAGAAGCCAAACGCCTCCACTCCGTTCACCAATTTGATGTGGCCCATCACATCACATTCGGCACGGACTGGCTACCGGCCGGCGTCGTCGGGATTCGCGCGCTTCCATCTGTATGGGGGCCAGTCGGCGGAACCGCGCCATTTCCGTGGGCACTGCGCGAATGGCTCGGGGTTCGTGGCTTGATCGAGGAAGCGCTGCGTGTTCCGATCGGCTGGGTGGGGCGCAGAATTTTTGGTGATTGGGCTGCGCGCCGCGCGACTCTCGTGATAGCGCAGAACCACGAAGTCGCCTCACGATTCGACTACGCGCGGCCAATTCTCGAGCCTCACGTCGCGCTTGAACCACGCAGGGCAGCCCCACCCGACGATGCCCACGGCAACCGCTCGTCCGATCGAACTGCACTCTTCGTCGGCCGATTGTTGGCCTGGAAAGGAATCCTCCTCGCCGTACGAACCATCGCCGAAACGCCCGCGTCGAACTGGCGCCTGGAGATTTTCGGCGAGGGACCACAGTCCTCCGCGGCACGACGCCTGGCGGACCGACTGCGAATCTCCGACCGGGTGACGTTCAACGGACAACGCGATCGACTTGAGGTGCTGGCGGCCTACCGATCGGCCGATGCGATGCTCTTCCCGAGTATGCATGACTCAGCCTCATGGGCGGTCGGTGAGGCCATCATGTCTGGGCTTCGCGTCATCTGTCTCGATGTCTGTGGTCCGGCGGTCCTCGTTGAACGTACAAACTGTGGTCGTGTCGTACCGATATCAAGATCGGCTCCTCACGCCCTCGCCGAGGCTCTTCAGTCGATCGAAGCCGTTGGCCCGCAGAGCCTCACTGTCGAACCCGTCTCTTCGAGTCGCCTGCCCTCACTGTTGTCCTCGTGGTACAACGAGGCCACTCGTGCGGAAGTTGGCGGTGTCGAGTGAGCAAGGAGAGGACGCCAGAACTGGTCAGTGTCGTCATACCAGCGTTCAACGCGGCACGCACAGTTCGGCGCGCCCTAGAAAGCGCCCTCGCCCAACTGGGTGTGGCGATTGAGATCTTGGTTGTTGATGATGGAAGCACCGATGCCACAAGGCAAGAGATATCTGCGATTCGCGATCCGCGATTACGTCTGATTCAAGGAACCCACCAAGGCGTCGCACACGCGAGAAACGTGGCGCTCGAGCAGTCGAACGGTGAGTACATCGCATTTCTCGACGCAGACGATGAATGGCTCCCGCACAAACTGGCAACACAACTGCCAATACTTCGTTCAGACGGTGATGTTCAGGCTGTTGGCAGCTTCATGCGCTATCGCGATGCGCGGGGTCGAGTTATGGGAGTCATCGGCGAGAAATTCGATCAAGCCTCAATTCTCAGTGCGCGAGTGATGCCATTTGCTACGCCTTCACTCGTCGTGCGAGCCACGGCGATCGAGCAGGCTGGTCGGTTTCGAGAAACACTGGACCAGATCGCGTCCGGACAGGCCGAGGATCTCGACCTCCTCAGTCGAATTGCGCAGTTCGGTTCGATTCGTATGGTCGATTCCTGCCTCGGGTTTGTCCTGCTGTCCGACTCGAGCACGACCGCACGACAGTTTCACGCACAACGAACGGCGATCCGGTACGTTCAAGCCTGTGCGTCGGCCAGGTCGCAGCTGCAACCAGAACCCTCCATAGAGTTCTTTCTGCTGGCCTACAAGCCGAGATTTCGAGAGCGTTACAAGGAGATCGCCATGCACTCTTACCGACGCGCAAGCCGCAGTTTCGCCGAACGTCGCTATGCCCGGGCGTGCATGTATTTCGCGGTGTCCCTCACATTGATGCCGCTGTATACCGTGCGCCGGACGAGGCGGATTGTGGCGGGTCCCAAGGAAGGGCTGAGCATTGAGCGGTGAAGGCCCATTGAACTGGGCTCCGGTTCTTCAAGGATTGACCGCTGCAACACCGAATTGGTTTGTATGCAAACACCTCGATTCAGCGATGCTGGGCAATGGTGATATCGATGGAATGGCCCAATATCAGGATCGAGCAAGTGTCACCCAAAGCATCGCTAGACAGCTCGAAGGTGCGGGCACAAGCGGTGCCCTCATCTCATGCGACCACGTTCCGGGAATTCGGCTTCACTTTGTGTTTGACGACCATGCATTGCCACGCGTGGAGCAAATTGACACCTACACCCACTTCTACCGAGGTGCTGTGCCGTGGGGCAGATATCGCGAGCTACGGCATTTCGTTGAGCTTCGGGATGGAGTCCGCGTAGTGACTCACGACGTGGAGTCGGTGATCGATCTGATCTTCGCGTTGGGCACCGTGGCGCTTCCATTCACCGTACTTGTCGAGCGGCTGGATAGAGCAGTGCAGGCACTCCGGTCGGACCCCGTCCGTGTGCGGACGATAGTCAGGAGAATCGCGCCGTTCGGTACAGCATCGATTGTGTTGGGGCTTCTCCGTCACTACCGGGAGGGGGAACCCGTGGAGTTGCGACGAGTTCGAGCGTTCCGACTTGTTGTGTTGGCCACCTCGACGGCACATCCCCTTCACCTCGCGCATCGGCTCAGCTTTCGATTTTCGACGCGATGCCCACTCGGAATGCTCGGCGAGCTCGGACGGACCTTTGAGGGCACCTCTCGCGACGCTGTCCGCAGGTTCTCCTCCCGCCATCAAGTCATTCAGCTGACAGACTGCAACAATCACGACCGACTTAGCGAACAACGTCCTGCTGGGGGTACATAGTTGCCCGCATTAGCCGTCGCCTCGATGTTCGTCCTGGTGACGGTGGCGCTGTGGTCTGGTGGAACGTCGCGCGTGTCGATCCTCGCGGCATCGGTAGGACTCGGCGTCGGCGCGTTCCTGGCGGACTCCAATACAGATCTGTTATTCGGTGTCACGAGCGGTCAGGTACTCGTCGTTCGGGCACTAGCGACGGGACTGTGCTTAACGGCAGCCGTTGTCAGTCTCTCGACACATCGCGCGCCGTCGAACGCGCACGCGATCCGACCACTGGTCATCGCAGCTTTGTATTGCGCGGTCCTACTTCTTCTCTCGATCCCGGTCGGTGAGGGTTCGTTGCTTCGTTCGGTGCAAGTTGCATCTCCAGTCCTGGGTTGTTTTGCCTTGATCCGCCTGGGCAAACCGAGATTGCCCCTACAGGTTCTGCTTCTCGTTGCTGCTGGGCAGTGCGCCTACGCACTGACTATTGGTCGCAAGTACGTCAGCATCTTCAGCGGAGGGCGGCTCGGCGGAATCATCCATCCGAACACCTTGGGGTACCTCGGTGCCGTGCTCGCGGTGTATGGCGTCACCCAACTCCTTGGGACGCCAAATGGAAGGAGCCGAGCCGCAGCGGGAAGCCTCGTCCTCGGATCGATGTCGATACTTGCGTCGGGGTCTCGAACAGCACTGGCGTCAGCCTTAGTCGGGTCTGCGGTGGCCGCTATTGGCCAACGCCACTTCCGGAGAAACCCGCCTCCCGAACTTGCAGTGGAGCCGGACCGACGCAAGTCGGACAACAAACTGCGGAGCGTTTTAGTCGTTGGGTTGTCGACAGGTCTGGTCGGTTGGCTCGTGCTGCTTGCTCAGCGCGAGAAGGGATTTCACCGAGCCTCCACCGATTCAACGCTGACCGGGCGAAGCGAACTGTGGGGCGCTCTACTGCAACGCGTGGCGGAGCGCCCGTTCACCGGATACGGAGCGGGGGCGCTTCGTGAAGACTCAAGCTTGATCTCGCAGGTAGTGGCCGAGGCTGGGTGGTCAGGCGGCGGAGCGCACAATGCACTGCTCGACGCGACAATAAGTGGCGGAGTGCTCGCCGGTCTCTGCTGGCTGCTCATTGTCGTGGCACTTGGTCGCCGAGCGATTCAGTCCCGGGGTCAGGGCGCTCTAGCTCCGCTCTTCGCACTGGCATTTGTTCACTCGTTCACTGAAGCCGGAGCTGCGGGTTTCTCGTCGGCGTGGTACGTCCTCGTAGCGCTTGCCGCACTGGCTACCGAGTCGCGTGCTGTGCGCGACCTACCCCGAGAAGCGGTCAGGCTAACCAAGGGTTCGGTTGTTGTCGCTGACCGCAACAATCCCCTATCGATGATCGACTAGCTGGCACGAAGAAGTCTTTGGAGTGGACGCAGTCAGCCCGGGCGTGGGGAATCGACCCGCAGGGCGCTGATCGGCGCGGAGGCCACAGATCGTCGAAAGAGGAGCCACCAAACCGGAACTCCAAGGACGCTTGAGATCAGCAAACCGAGGGCAGCTCCGAAAGGCCCATTTGTTGCCGCTCCTATCCCGCCGAGAACGACAGACGCCGGCGCGACGATTGCACGAGCCTTCAAACTCGAGCGCGCATCTCCTAGCGCACGAAGCCCAGCATTGGCCCCCGAGGAAATCCCGTTCATCACATACGTCAGCGCAAGAACCGGAACCAGGCGCTGAGACGACGTCCATGAGGCGCCGAGCAGCGTCGTACCGAGGTGGTCGGGTAGCGCCACAATCAGAGTTCCCCAAACAAGCGCAAAGCCTGCCAGGCCAGCAGACAAGCGAAGGCCAAGCCTCGGAAGGCCGGGCCGGTGTATGGCCGACCGTCGAACCAAAATCGGAGTTGTCTGCATCAGCATCCCGATGAAAACAACGTTCAGGGGGCCGAGAAGGACCTGAGCGGCTCGGAACTCGCCGGCATCATCGAGGGCGCCGACAGCTGCCACCCCGATGGTCAGTGAATACGACACTCCGGTAACAAGAAGAAACTCGACGACGTAGCGCCACGAGAGATCACGGTTCGTCACGAACCAGGCCAGCACTCTCCTGTGGGGAACCACTCTCAGCTGCCAGAGGCCAAGAAATGCACCGGCCGCGGCGCCTACAACCCAGCACAACATGGCTGAAGCAGCGGTGTGGCCAAAGTGCGAGCCGAAAGCAAACGCGATCAGCATCACAAGCAGCCAGACGAGATCGTTCAGTGCTGCAGCCGAGGATCGCCTCATCACAATCAGCCCGAACCGGCAGAAGTCTTGAAGCAGCAAGGCTGGCAAGAAGAGGCCCACGACGAACAATGTGCCCCGAAGGCTCGTCGGCGTAGCGAGCGCGACTACGCAAAGCACGATGCCTGCACCACAACCGACGACTATGGCTGCACTCGAAGCGCGCTGGATGGCGAGGCGCTGTGCGATCGGACTCGCAGCGGAGGATCGCACGACAAGCGGCTCGCTGCTCCACGCCCGAGAGACTCCGAGGGCGATCAGGTAGACCGCAAAGCCGACCGCAAAGGCGCCGAACTTGTCAGTCGACAGGGTCCTCGCCGCCAGGACTGACCCCCCGAAGTTGGTCACACTCGACAGACCCTGATCTACAAGTCCCCAGGCGATCTGTCGTCGATCGCTACTCATCTATGGATGGCACGGCGAGACGCGGTCGATGCCGCAGGTTCTCATAGATGAAGACTGAATTGCCGACGAGGTACCGTCTCCAAAGTCGCCTCGGCTCGCTCGCCAGTCGAAAGACCCATTCCAGGCCGTGCTCACGCATGAAACGAGGGGCTTGCCTCTTCTGACCGGCGATGAAGTCGAACGCGGCGCCAATCGCCACGAATGTCTGGGGCGAACGTTCGGCCAGACGAGCTGCAACGTAGTCCTGCTTGGGTGTCCCGAGCCCGATCCAAACGATGTCGGCTCCTGCAACCTCGAATCGCTCGGCCGCAGCGTCGAGTTCCGCGTCCGACAGGTCTCCGAACGGTGGTGCCTCGGCACCGACTAACAGCGCGCCAGGCCACCGATGGGAGATCACACGTGACAGCGCGCCGATGACCTCCTTGGAACTTCCATAGAGATAGTGGCGGATGCCCAGCGACTGTCCGTCGCCAAAGGAACGCTCCATCAGCTCCGGCCCATAGACACGCCGAGTCAAATGCCTCATTCCCAGACCTCGGGCGATCCAGACAAGCGGCTTGCCATCGGGCAGATTCAGCGATCCCCTGTTCAACTGGCGGGCCAAGGACCGACTCTTCGACGCCAGCGAGAGCGTGTATGCATTGCAGAGATGGACGGCGCCGAGCGCGCCACCATTCAACACTCGACTCACGGCGTCGTCCATGGTGATCGCATCAACGCGGACTGAACAGCTCACGAAGGAACCCGCCTCAGCACGATTCAGCTGCGAGCTAGGAGCGAGGGGATCTGACTCTGCCAAGGTCTCTAGACTAGGTGGCGGCGGCGAGGAGAGTTCAGTGGAGGATCATGGATAAGCAGGCTCGAATCTATGTCGCCGGTCACGCGGGGCTCGTCGGATCCGCTGTCGTGAACAAGCTCGAAGCTGACGGCTACACCAACATTCTCACCGCTAAACGCGCGCAACTCGACCTGCGCGATCAGGCAGAGGTGTCCCATTGGTTCAAGGCCAACCGCCCTGAATACGTCTTTCTGGTGGCTGGCACGGTCGGTGGCATCCTGGCGAACAGCACCCGGCCCGCTGAGTTCATCTACGACAACATGATGATCCATGGAACGGTTGTGCATGCGTCTCATCTCTATGACGTCCAGAAGCTCCTGTACCTTGGATCGTCGTGCATTTACCCTCGCGATGCGACTCAGCCGATTGTCGAAGAGGAATTGCTGACCGGCCCGCTGGAGCCGACGAACGAGTGGTACGCCATCGCAAAGATCGCCGGCATCAAGCTTTGTCAGTCTTACCGTCGTCAGTACGGGCGCAACTTCATCTCCGCAATGCCAACGAACCTCTACGGCCCCAACGACAACTTCGACCTCACGAGCGGACATGTTCTGCCCTCTTTGATGCGCAAGTTCCACGACGCGAAGGCCAACGGAGAAACCGAGGTTGAGATCTGGGGTACCGGCTCACCCAAGCGGGAGTTCTTGCACGTTGATGACCTGGCCGATGCCTGTGTCCACCTGATGCTCCACTACAGCGACGACATACACGTCAATGTCGGAACGGGCATGGACCTATCCATCCGCGAACTCGCCGAGAAGATTCGAGACCTGGTCTACCCGGCGGCCGGACTTCGATTCGACATTTCGAAGCCCGACGGGACACCTCGCAAGGTCCTGGATGTCAGCCGACTTGCGGCGACCGGATGGAAGCCGAGAATTGACCTCGACACAGGCCTACGCGAGACATATCAGTGGTTCGTCAACCAACAGTCCGCAAACGGAGACCTCCGCGGCATTGATCCCGTTCTCGCTTCCGGCTGAGCATCAGCGCTTGTGCCTGGTCTAAAAGCGCCTGTCACAGGTCCGATTTGGCGAAGACCATGCGCAAGCTTCCGTCAAGTCGGAGTCGTTGTAGGGCTCGTTGAAGGATGAGCCTGAAACCGTGTCGGCGGTAGCCCACTGAACCTGAGTGCCGCGTTCTGAGTTCGAGACCCGCTCGGTCGGCACATGAACGCAACCCTGCCGGAGAGAACAGGCAGAGATGGGTGAGGTTGTGCAGCTCTCGCCATCGCGGGCCAAGAAGCCGAGCGTTGAGTCCACGTGAGTTGGGCGTAGTAATGACGAGCAGCGATCCGCCGTCCATATCTTCGGTCAGCTCAGTGAGGCACTGGCTGGGACACCGGTGATGCTCAATAACCTCAATCGCATAGATGAGGTCATAAGGGGCGAGGGGCCTCGCGTCTGCGAGAGAGTTGAACCATCGAACTCCTTCGATACCGGGGTCCGGACCGAAGGGCTCGACTGCGACGCAACAAGCGCCGTCCAGAACCAGCTGATGCGCGAGGGTGCCGCGGCCGGCGCCGAAATCCAGGCAATTCAGACCCGCTGGCGAAGTTCCCGCAACGCCGACAAGATCGCGCGCCAGTTCGGCGCTGGTGGCACCGGTCGCAAACCTTCGCTGATCTGCTTCGCTCCATGCGCTGGCGTAGAGCTGTGCCAAGCCCGCTGCGTCGGGCCAGTGCCAGCGAACCAGCGACTTGCATCCTGCGCAGCGATAGTGACTGCGATCTCCCCTCGGGGGTACTCGTGGGCGTGCGTGCCCGCACGCCGGACAGTCTGCATTCGCCCCCTCGTCGCTCGAATGTCGACCGCCCGACAGCTTGCGATCCTGACCCATCTCGACCCCACGAAAGACTGCTAGGCACCTACCGCGTGTCGGTAGCGGCTTCTCAACGTAGTCGACCTCTGGTCAGACTGACAGAGCGGGGACCAGGGACCTGACACGTCGCGTCAGAATTCCCACTCGCACTCCCTTCTGGCGGACGCTGGCGTCCCGCTAACGTTCCGTCCTCATGTCCGAAGTCGAAGCACACTTGGCCGCAACTGCGGCTGCGTTCGACAGTGTTGCTCCGACGTACGACGGGCC
>JANMNE010000392.1:0-21028 GCA_031373785.1 Ilumatobacteraceae bacterium | reverse complement strand
AGACCTCGATCTCGTCGAGGTGGCGCCCATGGCGAACCCACCGGTGTGCCGGATCATGGACTACGGAAAGTTTCGGTACGAGGAAAGCCAGAAGGCCAAGGAATCGCGCAAGAAGACCATCCAGGTCTCGATCAAGGAAGTCAAGTTCCGCCCCAAGATCGGCAAAGGCGATTTCGACACCAAAGTGCGTCACATGCAGGACTTCCTTGCAGACGGCCACAAGGTGAAGGTCACGCTGCAGTTCAGGGGTCGAGAGATGGCCCACCCTGAACTCGGCTCGCGGATCCTCGATGCGGTGATCGAGCAAGTCGGTACCCACGGCAAGGTGGAGACGATGGCTCGGTTGGAAGGTCGCAACATGACCATGGTGCTGGCACCTGAGAAGAAAGCCGTCGTCAAGAAGCCGCACGAACCACGGGTTCACGAAGACAAGCACGAAGACAGCAAGGCCGCAGACGATGCCTCGGCAGCGGCGCAGCCCTCAGAAGAAGAAGCAACAGCAGCAGTACCAGTAGCACCAGAAGTACAGGCACCGGCTGAACCGGTAGTGGAAGCGGTCGTGGAAACGGTCGACCCGGCCTGATCACCACGATCACCCAACAAGGAATCACACGATGCCAAAGATGAAGACCAGCAAGACCGCGGCCAAGCGGTTCAGCAAGACCGGCACCGGCAAGCTCCGGCGTCTGCAGCAAAACCGACAGCACCTCTTCGAGAAGAAGCCGTCGACACGTACCCGTCGCCTCGACGGGATGGTGGCCGTGCATCCTGGCGATGCGAAGAAGATCAAGCGCCTGCTCGGCGAACGCTGATTTAGAGAACGACAAGGAGACACGGAAATGGCTCGTGTAAAGCGCGCCGTTGGTTCGAAGAAGCACCGCAAGCAGGTGCTGGAACGAGCCAAGGGCTACTACGGCAACAAGAGTCGCTCGGTGCGGGCGGCCAACGAACAGGTCATGAAGAGTGGGCAGTATGCCTTCCGCGACCGTCGTGCAAAGAAGGGCGAGTTCCGTCGTCTGTGGATCCAGCGGATCAACGCCGCCTGCCGCCTCAACGACATCAGCTACAGCCGGTTCATCGCCGGGTTGAATGCTGCCGGCATCGAGGTGGATCGCAAGGTCATGGCCGACCTGGCCGTCACCGATGCAGTCGCATTCACCGCGTTGACCGACGCAGCCAAGGCTGCTCTCTGAGCGAACAACTCACGTTTTCGAACCCTCGGGTTCAACGACTGCGGCGCCTCTTGGGGCGCCGCAGTGCTCGTTACGCCGAGGGTGTCTTCGTGGTCGAAGGGCTGGGTTTGCTCCGTCAGGCAGTGGAGGCCGGCTGGGTCGTCGAGGGCTGCTACGTGGCTCCTGACACGGCCGTCGACGTCGATGTGCCACAGCATGCGCTGGCGCCGAATGTGATCGAGCGCGTCGCCTCGACGGAGTCGCCGCAGCCCGTCTTGGCAGTCGTCGCGATGCGCCCCAGCGCTCTGCCCGCTGATGCGTCCTTCGTGCTCGTCGCCGATCGGCTCGGTGATCCCGGCAACGCCGGCACGATCATTCGCTCGGCAGAGGCCGCTGGCGCCGACGCCGTGGTGCTGACGCCCGGCTCGGTCGACCCGTACAACCCCAAGGTCGTCAGGGCCAGCGCCGGGTCGCTGTTCCGCATCCCGGTCGTCGAGGCCACCCTCGACTCGTTGTCGGGATTTCGCCGCCTGGGCACGTCGTCGCATCGCGGCGATGTCTACACCGACCCCGTTTACCACGGCCGAGTTGCAGTCGTCGTCGGCAACGAGGCGCACGGCCTCGATGCGGATGCCGCCATCGATCAGTGGATCACCATCCCGCACGCCGGCCCGGCGGAGAGCCTCAACGTGGCGATGGCCGCAACGGTGCTGGTATTCGAAGTGGCCCGGCAACGGAGCACTGTCTAGGATGAGCCGGTGGTCGATCGGCGATTTCGGTGCCCCCGGGCGTTGCTCGGGGTTGCGCGCTGACTCGCTGACGTCTCGCCGCCTCATCGCTCGGGGGGTTTGCGCCCAATGTCGTGTGATGTCGTGAGGAGAGTGTTGGGATGATCGAAGAGGTGAAGCGGGCGGGTGAGGCCGCGCTGGAGCGAATCGGCCAGGCGGCCACCGCCGACGAAGTTCGCGCCCTGGAGGCGGAGTTGCTAGGCAAACGCGGCCCATTCGCGACGTTCAAGACGGGCCTCGGTGCGCTGGTGACCGTCGACGAGAAGAAGGCGGCCGGTCAGGCGGTCAACGAAGCGACCGCGGTCGTCGCTGACGGTCTCAACCGGCGGCGTCGCGAACTGGCAGCGGCCGAACGCGTGGTGCAGTTGGCAGCAGAGAGACTTGACCTCACCGAGGTGATGTCGCGTCCGCAGCGTGGTCACGCGCACGTGGTCACGCAGGCCTGGGAGCGTTTGGAAGACGTGTTCATCGGACTCGGCTTTCAGGTGGCCGAAGGCCCACATGTCGAGACCGACTGGTACAACTTCGAAGCGCTCAACATGCCCGTCGATCATCCGGCGCGCAGCATGCACGACACGTTCTACGTCGAGCACGGCAATGCCGGCCCCACGGTCTTGAGGACGCACACATCACCCGTGCAGATCCGCGTGATGCAGACGTTGCCGCCGCCGATCTACATGATCATGCCCGGTCGGGTGTTCCGAAACGAGACGACCGACGCCACACACCTCGCCGTCTTTCACCAACTCGAGGGGTTGGTGATCGATCGGGGGATCACGCTTGCCGACCTGGCGGGCACGATCGAGGCGTTCACCAAGGCGTTCTTCGGCGCCGATTTCGGCTCGCGCCTTCGGCCCTGCTACTTCCCGTTCACCGAGCCGTCGGCTGAGTTCGACATCCAGACGCCGTCGGGTGAGTGGCTCGAACTCGGAGGCAGCGGGATGGTTCATCCCAACGTCCTGCGCGCCGGTGGCCTCGACCCGGAGGAGTGGAGCGGGTTCGCGTTCGGCTTCGGGATCGACCGCATGGCCAAGGAGCGTCATGCCATCGGCGACCTGCGCGAGATGTACAGCAACGACCTTCGATTCGTGGAGCAGTTCTGATGAGGATCGTTCACTCGTGGCTGACGGAGCTTGCCCCCGTCGGTGACGACATCGACATGGTTGCAGCGACCATGACCGACCTCGGCCTGGTGGTCGAGGAGATCATTCAGGTCGGCGCAACGGTCGAGGGCGTGATCACGGCGCGCGTCGTGCGCACCGAGCGTCATCCCGACGCAGCCAAGGTCCACCGCGTGTTCGTCGAGACCGGTGACGGCCGCGAGCGGCACGTGTGGTGTGGCGCGTTCAACATGCAGGCTGACGACATCGTTCCCCTTGCCACGCCTGGCACCGCGATGCCTGATGGGCGGGTGATCGAGCCAAAGCCGATCCTCGGCATTCAGAGCGACGGCATGCTGTGCTCGGCGCGCGAGTTGGGTCTCGGCGACGATCACGCCGGCATCGTGATCCTCCCTGCGGGCACACCGCTCGGCGTACCGTACGGCCAGGCACTCGGCCTCGCACCGGAAACGGTGTACGACCTCGACGTGACGCGCAACCTGCCTGATTGCTGGGGGTACCTGGGTGTCGCTCGCCAGGTCGCTGCTCGCCTCGGACTACCGCTCGCAGCTCCCACGACGACGGTCGCGCCGACCAGCGGGGCCCCGACACGACAGGCGACGGTCGAGCTTGTTGACGGCGATCGTTGCGCCCGGTTCACCAGTACGGTCATCAGCGGGCTGCACGTCACCTCGTCACCGAACTGGATCGCGCAGCGACTGGCTGCAGCCGGCATGCGGTCGATCAACAACGTCGTCGACGTCAGCAACTACGTGATGCTCGAGCTCAACCAGCCGAACCACGCCTACGACCTCGACACACTCGGCGGAGGCGGATTTCGGGTTCGCTGCGCCCGAAACGGTGAATCGATGGTCACCCTCGATGGCATCGAACGCACCTTCACAACGGAGGACCTCTTGATCTGCGATGCGACCGACACGCCGATCGGTGTCGGTGGGATCATGGGGGGCCTCGACAGCGAGATCAGCGAGACGACCACCATCATCGCCCTCGAGATCGCCTGGTTCGAGCCGATCGGCCTGGCCAAGAGCGCCACCCGACTCGGCCTGCGCAGCGAGGCGTCGGTCCGTTTCGACCGCGGCGTCGATCCCCTCGGCATGCCGGTCGCCATCGCCCGGTTCGTCGAACTGCTTCGACTGACGTGTCCTGACCTCGTGGTGCACGAGGGAATGGTCGACGCCCGGTCGGCGCACCTCCCCGTTGCGCCGGTGATCGAGGTGCGAGTGGCCAACGTCAACGCGCTGCTCGGGACTTCACTGTCGGGTGGCCAGATCTGCGAGCTGATCACTGGTTTGGGCTTTCAGGCCGACGGCGCGGACACCCTGACGGTCGCCGTTCCGTCCTGGCGCCCGGATTGCACCGCAGAGGTCGACATCATCGAAGAGGTCGCCCGCCAATACGGCTACGGCAACGTCGGCAAGACGGTGCCGAAGTCGGCCATGCACGGACGGCTGTCGCCGGTGCAGGCCCGCAGGCGGCGATTGCGCGACGTGCTTCTGGGCCTGGGGCTCGACGAGGCCATGCCCAATCCCTTCCTTGCTGACGACGATTTGGTTCGCGCCGGGCTCGGCGGGCCCGCCGTGCGGATCGTGAACTCGCTGGTGGCGGAGGAGAGTGTGCTGCGCACCTCATTGCGCCCCGGGCTGTTGAAGGCCGTCGCCTTCAACGAGTCGCATCGCCGGCCCGAGGTCAGCCTCTTCGAGATCGGTCACGCCTACCCGCCCGGCGATGGGGAGCTGCCCGCTGAGTACGAAGAGTTGGCGATCGTCTTGGCCGGTCGTGATGCCATGGCGGCGATGGCGGTCTGGCGCGAGATCGCCGCGACGATGGGGTTCGGGGCGCGGGTCGACCAGTCGAATCCACCGGCGGGACTTCATCCCACGCGCTCGGCGACCCTGTCGGCTGGTCGCGATGTGGTCGGTGTGGTGGGCGAAGTTCACCCCGACGTGCTCGACGCATACGGCGTCGACGAGCGCGTCGCTCTACTCGAGTTGAACCTGTCGGTGCTGCTGGCGAACGAGGCCAAGGTGGCGGCGTGGAAGCCGACCAGCCGCTTCCCGTCCAGCGATCTCGATCTCGCATTCGCCACCCCGGACTCGGTGATCGCCGAGAAGGTCGAGAAAGCGATCAAGCAGGCCGCGGGCGCGCTCCTGATCGACGTCGCGCTGTTCGACGTCTATCGCGGCCCGGGGCTGCCCGCCGACACCCGCAGTCTGGCCTACCGCCTCCGGCTGCAGGCGCTCGATCACACGCTCAGCGACACCGAGTTGACCGAAGTCCGCAACAGGGTCGTTGCGGGTGTCGGCAAGCTCGGCGCAACGCTTCGGTAGTAATCGGTTGCACTGCGCGGCGCGAATGCGCTCGTATCTGGCCGGTGAAGGATTTCGACCCAGCAAGCAGCTTCGGTGAAGCCGTCGCTGCCGGCTATGACGACGAGCCGCGCGGCGACGAGGTCGATGCGGTTTCGTTCCTCGCCGCATTGGCCGGCGACGGCCGCGCCCTCGAGCTGGCCATCGGCACAGGTCGAATTGGGCTGCCCCTCGCCGCACGGGGAGTGCACGTGGATGGCGTCGACATCTCGCCCGCCATGGTCGCCCGCTTGCGAGCCAAGCCGGGAGGCGAGGCGATCCCTGTCACGATCGGTGATTTTGCCGAGGTGCCGGTGTCTGGCACCTTCCGACTCGTGTACGTGGTGTTCAACACCTTCTTCAACCTGCTGACACAAGATGGGCAAGTGCGCTGCTTCGAGAACGTGGCAGCACACCTCACCGACGACGGCTCCTTTGTGATCGAGGCCTTTGTCCCGACGTCTCTGTACCGCTTGCGCAACGATCAATACGTCGATGCCGAGGCGATCGGTATCGACGAAGTCCGCCTCGACGTGGGCCGCCACGACCCCGTGCGGCAGATGCTCGACGAGAGCCACGTCTCGCTGTCCCAGCGCGGCGTGACGGTGAGCCCGATCGTCTGTCGGTATGCATGGCCGGCCGAGCTCGACCTGATGGCACGAATCGCGGGATTGCGCCTGAAGGACCGGTGGAGTGGATGGAACCGCGAGCCGTTCACTGCGGCGAGTGGCCTGCACGTCTCGGTGTACGGGCGCTGACCCAGAGGCGATGCCATCGCCTCATCGGGTTGGCACGGTTGCACGTACAGACACAGTTCGCCGTCGGGGATTGACATCGCTCAGCGTTTGTTGATACTGCCGAAATGGCTATCGATGACCCGACGGCGATCCCGCAAACACCGGACCAGCTCACCGAGTACATGCACGAGGCTGATCGCCTGTGGAACGACACTCGAACCGAAGAGGCCCAGGTGCTGTACCGATCGGTGTTGAGCGGTGTATCGGGCAGCCCGGAATCCAGCCTCGCGTCGTACCGGCTGGCGCTCTACCTGCAGACCATCGGCGACATCAACGGTGCACTCGAGTTCCTCGAGGTCAGCCATGAACCTGGCAAGCACGATCTCGAGATCGCCTTGCGCGGAGAGATGCCGGACCAGGCGGTCGATCCGTCGAGTCCGCCGGAGACATTCGAAGCCTGTGAGCGGTACCAGGAGAGCATCGTCAACGCCTTCGAGCGCAGCGACTGGACCACGGTGGAGGCCCTGTGCCGCGCCTACCAGGACACGCCCGTCGACATCGGCGTCGGTCGCCATGCCGTCGCCCAGTCGTACCTCGGGGTTGCCCTGGTGCATCTCGGGCGCAACGATGAGGCCCGCCCGGCATTGGAATACGTGTTGGCCAACAGCAACAGCGAGCAGCGCCTGACGATGGCACGCGAGGCACTGCTGCAGATCGGCGTGCAGGTCGATGATGGAGGCAACCCGTATCAGACCGACGACTCGGAGCTGCTGCTCGCCGGCATCGCTGCGTTCGAGAAGGGCGACACATTGGCGGCGATGAGCGAGTTGCAGCTGGTCGTGGATTCCGCCGATGCCGGCGCGACCGACAAGGGCCGGGCACACTTCTACCTCGGGTCGATGGCGTACCACAACAAGCGATTCGACGAGGCCCGAACCCACCTCCATGTCGCCCAGGCGGACGCACCGGATCCGGAACAAGGGTGGGCCGCCGACATGCTGTCGTGGCGTTGGCAGGAGGACTGACGGTCTCAGCTGCTGTGCATCCCACGCTGTATTCGGGACGGGTTACGGCACGAGTGCCCCTTTGCTCGGTAGTCGCCCGGCACCTCGGTGATATTCCGGCCGGGTCCAGAACGCGGCTCCGTGCGACGTTCTCGACGGGCCAGATCGCCAGCTCCGTGCGCCGTCCTCGCGTTCGCTGGTTGGGCGCGGTTCTTGCCACCGGCGGCGTGATATCGATCCCAACGAGGCTGGTTGGGCGCGATTCTTGCCACCGGCGGCGTAATATCGATCCCAATGAACGTCCCACGCTGTATTCGGGACGGGTTACGGCACTAGTTCATCGAGAGGTCGTCCGGCGCGTTGGCGATCCAGGCGACTCGCCCACTCTGGCGGCGCAGAACGTGGCGCCACAGATCCTCTGGCTGGGCATGGAAGACGTCGTCGCGGTGGGCGTCGAATGCCATCCACGCGCCGGCCGCGAGCTCGCTGTCGAGCTGGCCGGAGGCCCAGCCCGCATAGCCACGGAACATTCGCACTCGCCCGACCTCATCGGCAACGTCGATCGGATCGCGGGCCAAGTCGACACTGCCGAGGTCGGGAAGGATCGCGCTCCATGCATCGTCGCGAGCACCTCGCAGCTCGGCGATCCCGATCAATGCGTCGAACTGCACGGGGCCTCCGTTGAAGACCACGGCGGGCGGTGCGGACAGGTCCATCCACAGATCGAGGCCGTCGATCGATGTTTCGTCGGTCGGATGATTGAGCACTACTCCTACAGCGCCTTCCGCGCTGTGTTCCATCATGTAGACCACCGATCGGTCGAAATTCGGATCATCGAGGGGCGGCGTTGCCAGCAACAACATGCCCTTCGTGGTCGCGTAGATGGAATTCACGCCTCCATTCTGGCGTTGACACACGGTGATC
This sequence comes from Ilumatobacteraceae bacterium, assembly GCA_031373785.1. Lineage (GTDB taxonomy): Bacteria > Actinomycetota > Acidimicrobiia > Acidimicrobiales > Ilumatobacteraceae > JAENVT01. The sequence goes on along the minus strand of JANMNE010000392.1, from coordinate 12,934 downwards.
GTTTTCCCCTCGGGATCGCAAGGAGAGAAATTCCCCTCATGTTCAAAAAGTTCCTCGGTGCCGTCGCCATCCTCGGCGGACTGGTCGTGGCCGGTGTGATCGGCTTCCAGCTGCTCGATTCCCCGTTTTCCACCGTGACGAAGGATCACTCACCTCCGCCGGTCCTCACCGAACTGCGCGATTTGTCCGACTTCCACGCTGCTCAGGCTCAGTTCGAAGTGACGCTGGACCTCGAGAAGGACGTCAGGTGGGTGCCGAGCGCCATTGCGGGGGAGCGGGTGCAGTTCCTCGGAGTCGGCACCGTTGATGCAGTGGTCGACTTCAGCACGCTCGGCGCCGGCGCCGTGAAGATCAGCGACGATGCCAAGTCGGTGATCGTGACGCTGCCGAGTGCATACGCCACCGATCCCGTCCTCGATCATCAGGTGAGCCACGTGATGAACCGCGACCGCGGCCTGCTCAACCGCATCGGGGGACTGTTCAACGACAACCCGACCAGCGAAGATGCGCTGTACAAGGCGGCGATGGGCAAGATGGCCGACGCCGCCAGCCAGACCGACCTCCTGCAGCGAGCGCAGGAACACACCACATTCGTGCTCACGGGCATGCTCAAGGCGATGGGGTTCGAGCAGATCGATGTTCGCTTCCAGGTGTCCAGCGCCTCGGTGTAGCGGTGAAATGGGTTGCATGATCATGCGTACCTACGTATGATCATACGCTGTGAAGCGAGTCGGAATCATTGGCGCATCGGGGTACACCGGAGCAGAACTGCTGCGGCTGTGTGCCCAACATCCACAGTTCGACGTGGTGTATGCCACCGGCGACAGTCAGGCCGGCACGCTGGCCAGCAGTTTGTACCCGAGCCTCGCGGCGCGATACCCCAACCTCGTGTTCGACGAGTTCGACCCCGCCAAGGCCGAGGGGCTCGACGTCGTGTTCCTCGGGTTGCCGCATGAGGCGTCGATGGCGCTGGCCCCGCAGCTGCACGGCACGGTCGGCTGCCTGGTCGACCTGTCTGCAGCGTTCCGCCTGAAGGACGCATCGCTGTATCCGGCGTGGTACGGGTTCACCCACGATCAACCGGAACTGCTCGCCGCCGCAGTGTTCGGGCTGCCGGAACTGCACCGGGAGGACCTCAAGGAGGCGACATTGGTGGCGACGCCGGGCTGTCACGTGACCGCCGCAACACTTGCGCTGGCGCCGCTGGTCGAGGCCGGGGCGATCGACCCGAACGGCGTGATCGTCAACTCGATCACCGGGGTCAGCGGCGCGGGCCGGGCACTGAAGCACACATCGATGTTCTGCACGGTGGACGAAGACGTGAGCGCCTACGGGCTGCTCGACCATCGTCATACGCCGGAGATCGAGCAAGAGACTGGCGCCCAGGTGCTGTTCACCCCGCACCTGGCTCCACTGAGTCGGGGCCTGTTGGCGACGTGCTATGCCAAGCCGTCCGGCAAGGTGACCACGGCGTCGCTGTTGGCAACCCTTGCCGGGCGATACAGCGGCGAGCCGTTCGTCGTCGTGCGTCCAGCCTCGCCGTCGACGAAGGCCACGATGGGCAGCAACGTCGCCCACATCACGGCACGATTCGACGAACGCACCAACACCGTCATCGCGATCTGCGCGATCGACAACCTCGCCAAGGGTGCGTCCGGTGGCGCCATTCAGGCCGCCAACGTCGCCGTCGGCCTACCCGAGACCTCGGGCTTGGCAACGGTGGGCATGTACCCGTGACGATCACTGCTGCGGCTGACCGTGCCGCGACACTGGTCGAGGCGCTCCCATACATCCGCCGGTTCGCCGACCAGGTGGTCGTGGTGAAGTACGGCGGCAACGCGTTGGCGGGCGCCTCGGAGGACGACGCCCTGGCGCTGTTCGCCCAGGACATCGTGCTGATGCGCCAGGTCGGCATGCGACCCGTCGTCGTGCACGGCGGCGGCCCGCAGATCAGCGATCTCATGACTCGCCTCGGCAAACAGAGTGAGTTCCGCAACGGGCTGCGGGTCACCGATGGCGAGACCATCGACATCGTGAGGATGGTGTTGATCGGCCAGGTCAACCCACAACTCGTTGCGGCGATCAACGTGCACGGCCCTTTGGCCGTTGGCGTGTCCGGTGAGGATGCCGGGCTGATTCGGGCCGCTGCTCGCAGCGCCGACCTCGGGTTCGTGGGCGATGTCGAGTCGATCAATCCAACGATCCTGAACGCGCTCCTCGACGACGAGTTCATCCCGGTGGTTGCGACCATCGGCACCGACCTCGGCGGCCAAGCGTTCAACATCAATGCCGACACTGTCGCCGGCGCGATTGCGGAGGCGCTGGGCGCCGAGAAGCTGGTCTACCTGACGGACATCGAAGGCCTCCGCCGAGTCATCGATGACCCTGCTTCGTTGATCCGCCAGACCACGCCGGATGAGCTCGACTCGCTGATGGCAGACGGCACGATCGCCGGCGGAATGATCCCCAAGGTCGAGAGCTGTGTGCACGCGGTGCGCAGTGGGGTTCGTCGAGCTCACATCCTCGACGGTCGCATCGCCCACGTGCTCCTGCTGGAGATCTTCACTGACGAGGGAATAGGAACGATGGTCCAATGAGCTCACACGCGTTCGACACGTCGGCAGCGCCGACCGTGTGCCCGTTCATGCCGGTGTTCGGCGCGCCACAGGTGATGTTCGTCCGTGGCAGTGGCACCGAGCTGTGGGACAACAACGGCAAGCGCTACCTCGACTTCCTCGGCGGGCTGGCGGTGATCGCACTCGGCCACTCGAATCCCCGCATCACCGAGGTGATCTCGGCACAAGCAGGCACGCTGATGCACGTCAGCAACCTCTTCGCAACCGACAAGGCAACCGAAGCGGCCATCAAGATCGACGCGTTGCTGGCGGAGGCCACCGGCTCGGTCGGGCAGGTGTTCTTCTGCAACAGCGGCGCCGAGGCCAACGAGACGGCGCTGAAGCTGGCGCGCAAGTTCGGCGGCCGCGGCCGCCACGCCGTCGTCAGCGCGTTCGGCAGCTTCCACGGCCGCACATTGGCAGCGCTGGCCGCGACCGGACAACCAGCCAAGCACGAGCCGTTCTTCCCGATGCCCGACGGGTTCCGCCATGTTGCCTACAACGACATCGACGCGTTGGAGGCGGCAGTCGACACGACCGTTGCCGCAGTGTTGCTCGAGCCGGTGCAGGGCGAAGGCGGCGTGGTACCCGCCGACGATCAGTACCTCAGCGATGTTCGGGCGCTGTGCGATGAACGGGGGTTGTTGATGATGCTCGACGAGATTCAGACCGGCTTCGGCCGAACGGGTGAGTGGTTCGGGTTCCAGCACGCCGGCATCGTGCCCGACGTGGTCACGATGGCCAAGGCGATGGGCAACGGTTTTCCTGTCGGCGCCACGTGGGCCAAGCACGAGGTCGCCGCTGTGTTCCAGCCGGGCGATCACGGCAGCACGTACAGCGGCACCGCGCTGGCGACCGCCGTCGTGAGCGCGGTGATCGACGAGATGCGCAGGATCGATGCGCCCGGTCTTGCTTCCAAGCGGGGGGAGTACCTCAAGGCACGATTGAGCGAATTGCCCGGAGTCAGCTCTGTCCGCGGACGTGGGTTGTTGCTGGCCGCCGAGCTCGCCGACGGTCGCGATGCGAAGGCCGCCTACACCGAACTGCTCGACCGCGGCCTGGTCACGAACGCCGTCACACCGACATCGCTGCGATTCGCGCCGCCGTTGACCGTGACCGAGCCCGAGCTCGACGAGGCCGTCGCCATCGTGGCGGACGTGTTGCGATGAGACACCTGCTGAACATCACCGACTTCTCGGCCGAGGAACTGGTGCAGGTCTTGCACCTCGCCGAACGCACCGACCTCCGCCAGGTGCTCGCCGGCCTGGGTGTGGCCCTGATCTTCGAGAAGCCGTCGAACCGCACTCGTCAATCGATGGAGATGGCCGTGGTGCAACTGGGGGGTCACCCCGTCTACACACGCGGCGAGGAGGTCGGCTTCGACAGACGCGAATCGGTCGAGGACGTGACGCGCGTGATGGCGGGCTATCACGGGATGCTCGCTGCGAGAGTGTTCGAGCACGCCGTGGTTGAGCGCATGGCCGCTGTCAGCACCGTGCCGGTCGTCAACATGCTCAGCGATCACTCGCATCCGTTGCAGGGCCTCGCCGATGTCTTGACGATGCAACAGGTACATGGTGCGCTGGCCGGACACACCGTCGCCTACGTGGGCGACTACAACAACGTCGCTCGTTCCCTGGCGGAGGCATGCGTGCTGCTCGGCGCCGACATCTCACTCGGCTGTCCGCTCGGCTACGACGCGCCAGACGTCGAGGTCGAACGGTTGAACCTGCTCGGCGCCGGTCGGGTCCGGCAGGCCCATCGTGCCGACAATGCGGTCGAGGGCGCCATTGCCGTGCACACCGACACCTGGACGTCGATGGGCCAGGAGTCCGAGAAGGACGAGCGCAAGCAGGCCTTCGAGGGGTACACCGTGAGCGAGCAGATGATGTCTCGTGCCGCGCCAGGCGCTGGCTTCTATCACTGCCTGCCGGCCTACCGCGGCGTCGAGGTCGCCGCCGAAGTGATCGATGGCCCCAGCAGCCACGTCTTTCTCCAGGCCCACAATCGAATGCACGCCGCCCGCGGTGCGCTGGCGTTCCTGATGGGTGTGCGCTGATGGCGAGCAAGGTGCAACGTCAGCAGGTGATCGGCAAGTTGATCGGCAAACATGCCGTGACGAACCAGCCCCAGCTGGTCGATCTGCTCGCCGAGGAGGGGATTGCCGCGACCCAGGCCACCGTGTCGCGCGACCTCGAAGACCTCGGCGCCGTCAAGGTGCGGGTGCCGGGTGGCGAGACCGTCTATGCGATACCAGAGTACGAGCCCGCCCGAATCGCGCCGGAGGACCAGTTGCGACGCGTGATGGGCGAGTGGGTTGCCGAGGTGAAGGTGTCGGCAAACCTCGTGGTGCTGCGGACGCCACCCGGCTGTGCGCACGTCGTCGCCTCCGCCATCGATCGTTCTGGCATGAGCGGGCTGATCGGCACCGTGGCAGGCGACGACACCTTGATGTGCGTCGCCGACGAATCGATGGGTGGCAAGGCGTTGGCCACCCACCTTCGTGAGCTGGCCGGGTTGTCGTGAGTCCCGGCGGGGAGCCTCCCACCGGGCAGTCGTTGTGGCACGGTCGATTCGAGGGCGGGCCGGCGGCCGAGCTGATGGCGTTCACGGAGAGCCTGTCGTTCGACCGACGGCTGTGGCCCGACGACATCGCCGGGTCGGTTGCGCATGTCCTCGGCCTCGCCCATTCCGAGATCATCACCGCGGCCGAAGGCGAATCGATCATCGCCGCGCTCGATCAGGTCGCGGCCGAGATGACTGCTGGATCCTTCATGTTCGCGGAGAGCGACGAAGACATCCACACTGCCGTGGAGCGGCGTGTCACCGAGCTGGCCGGGCCGACCGGGGCAAAGTTGCACACCGGGCGCAGTCGCAACGACCAGTCGGCGACCGACGTCCGTCTGTGGATGAAGCGCGAGCTCGTCACCATCGCCCAGCGGATCGTGGACCTGCAATCGGTCTTGCTCGAGCGGGCGCGCGCTGCCGGCGACGTCTACCTGCCCGGTTACACGCACCTACAGCGCGCCCAGCCGGTGCTCCTCGCTCACCACCTCCTTGCGCACGGTTGGGCGCTCGGTCGTGACGTCGAGAGGATCATCGACGCCCTGGAGCGCATCGACGTGTCGCCGCTCGGCGCTGGGGCGTTGGCAGGCTCGTCGCTGCCCCTCGATCCCGACTTCACGGCTGAGCGGCTCGGGTTCGCGGCCCGATTCGAGAACTCGCTCGACGCAGTGGGCTCGCGAGATCACGTGGCCGAATCGCTGTTCGCGCTGACGCTGGTGGCCATCAACTTGTCCCGCATCGGCGAGGAGTTCGTGCTGTGGACCACGGAGGAATTCGGGTTCGCCCGCCTCGACGATGCCTATGCCACTGGCTCGTCGATGTTGCCGCAGAAGAAGAACCCCGACATCGCCGAGCTGGCGCGGGGCAAAGGCGGTCGGTTGATCGGCAACCTCACCGGGTTCCTGGCCACGATGAAGGGCCTACCCCTGAGCTACAACCGGGATTACCAGGAGGACAAGGAGCCGTTGTTCGACTCCGTCGACCAGGTCCGTCTGGGCCTCGGCGCGGTGACCGGCATGATCGCCACGGCCACGTGGGTGTCCGAGCGGATGCAGGCTGCCGCCGATGCGGAGGCCATGGCGGCCACCGATCTGGCCGAGTGGCTCGTACAGCGCGGCACCCCGTTCCGCGATGCACACGCGCTGATCGGTGCCCTGGTTCGCCGATCGCTGCAGGGCGAAGCGTCACTGCGAACATTGGTCGCCGCCGACCCGTTGCTCGGCCCCGACGCGGCTGCGCTGGTCGCGGCCGGCGTCTCCATCAGGCGACGCGTGACGCCAGGTGGTGCCGGGCCTGTCGCCGTTGCTGCGCAGATCGAGCGATTCGCGGCGTACGTCGATCGACTTCGTGCTGCAACTGCGTGAAGCGGCTCGCACCGGCCTTCTTCGCGCGTGACGCGCCGGAGGTCGCCCCTGACCTGCTCAACAAGGTGTTGCTCGTCGGCGACGTTGCCGCACGAATGATCGAGGTGGAGGCCTACACCCACGACGATCCGGCCAGTCACAGCTTCCGCGGTCGCACCAAACGCACCGATGTGATGTTCGGCCCTCCAGGGCACCTGTACGTGTACTTCGTCTACGGCATGCACTACTGCGTCAACATCGTGACGGGTCCCGAAGGTGACGGGCAGGCGGTGCTGATACGCGCGGTGATCTGCGACGAGGTCGATCCTCGGCTCACGAATGGGCCGGCCAAGCTCTGCCGCCAACTCGGCATCGACATGTCCATGAATGGTGCGCCGGCGCACGTGGTCGACGACGGGGTCGGCCCGCCAACGACGACGATCGTGACACCGAGGATCGGGATCACCAAGGCCGTGGAATGGCCGCGGCGCTGGCTGGTTTGCTGATCGCGGCCCGCTACCATCGTGCGGACAACCCCGGCTCCCACGATTGATTAGGCATACCTAACATAATCCGATAATGTCTACTACATGACTCGCACCACTGCCTTCCGAATCACCGTCGCGGTTCTCGCCGGATTCAGCCTGCTCGGCGTGGCGTGCGGCGACGACAAGCAATCCGCCGACACCGTCGCCGTCGCTGCGACCGAGGAAACCCACCCGGTCGTCGACAATGCCACGGTGACTGCGGGGTTGGCCACGACCGGACAGATCCTCACGGCGGCAGCGACGACCCCCGACACGGCAGAGGCGGATTGGGACAAGGCGCACACGACGTGGGAGACCTACGAAGGCACGATCAAGCAGAACCGGCCCGACAGCTACCTGGCGATGGAAGACGCGCTTGCGGCATTCGAGACAGCAGCGAAGGCGGGGGATTCGCCGGCGCTCACCAAGGCCGCAGCCGACTTCCAGGCCGCCGCAGCAACCTACCTCGCGGCGTTTCCGGGCTGAGTCGTGCGCCGACTGCTCGCTCTCGTCGCAGTGGGGTTGGCGTGCTGGATGATCGCACCATCCACGGCATCCGCCGCCGGCGGCTCACGAGACGATGCGATCAAGTTGCTCGACCGAACCCGGGCCTCCGTCGACGAGACACTGGCGCTGATCGAGTCCGGCGACGGCGTTCGCGCCCTCGCCGAGGCCCGCTCCGGATACCTGGCGCACTTCGAGCAGGTCGAGATCCCGTTGCGCATTGCCGACAATGACCTCACCATCGCGGCCGAGAACCAGTTTGCGACCATTCGCACGGCCATCTCCGATGGCAAGCCTCTCAGCGAGATCCGCGATCAAGTCGTGGTGCTCCGAGGAATGCTCGACGACGCAGAGCGCAAGCTGACTGAGGCCGGCATCGGCGCGCCCGCACTCGTGACCGGGCAGTCTTTCCTGATCCTGTTCCGCGAGGGTTTCGAGGTGGTGCTGCTCCTTGCCGTGCTCGTCGGGTACCTCGAGGCTGCGCGTAGTCCGCAGTACATCAAGCCGATCCTCGGCGGGGTTGCGCTTGCTGCTGTTGCCACGGTCGTCACGGTGCTGCTGATGCCAATGCTGTTTCGCCTGCTGCCCGTCAGCAGGGAGGTCTTGGAGGCGGTGGTCGCCCTCTTGGCGGTTGCCGTGCTGTTCTATGTCTCGTTCTGGCTGATCGCCAGGCTCGAGCAGAAGCGGTGGATGGAGTTCGTGCGAGCCCGGCTGTGGAGTGCGATCAGCGTCGGTTCGACCGCATCGCTGGTCGCCGTCGGCTTCACCGCGGTGTACCGCGAGGGGTTCGAGACCGCCCTCTTCTACCAATCGCTGCTGACGTTCGGTGAAGGACTCGGGCGCTACGTGCTGCTGGGCATCGGATTGGCGATTGCCGCACTGGCCGTGGTGGCGCACGTGGTCTTTGCCCTGGGACGCAAGCTGCCGGTACGCAAGTTCATGAACACCGCAGTGGCGCTGGTGATGGCGACCTCGGTGGCCTTCCTCGGGAATGCACTCAACACGCTCCAATCAGCCGATGTGCTGACCTACCGCCGCACCACGTTCCCTCGGTTGCCGATCTTCTTGTCCGAGGCGACCGGCGTCTGGCCGACGGTGCCGTCACTGCTCGGCCAGGCAGCGCTCACCCTGGTCTACCTCAGTGGCGCGGCGTACGTTTTCGTCGTGAAGCCGCTGCTTGCTCGACGACTCTCCCGATCACTGCGCACTGCCACCGCCTGAACGTGGCTCCGATGCTGAGAGTGGGGGTCGACGTCGGCGGGACGTTCACCAAGGCCGTCGCCGTCGACCTCGCCACGTTGGAGATCGTTGCCTCGTCGGTGGTCTCGACGACACATGGGGAGCATGGGGGAGTCGCAGCCGGTGTCGTACAAGCCGTGGCGCAGATTGCGGCCGAGGTCGGTGCCGATCGCATCGAGCTCGTCACTCACTCGACCACGCAGGCGGTGAACGCGTTGCTCGAGGGGGACGCCGGCCTCGTGGGCGTGATCGGGATGGGGCGTCGCCCGGATCTGGCCCGCGTCGAGAAGCGAACTCGGCTGAACCACGTCGAACTGTCTGCCGGCAAGCGCTTGCGAGTCCGTTACCGCTTCTTCGATGTGACCGACGGGTTGCCGAGGGACGCGATCCGCGAGGCGCTCGAGGAATTCCGCTCCGCAGGGGTTTCCGCGGTGTGCGTCGCCGAGGCTTTTTCGCCCGACGACACCACCAACGAAACTGCCGTGTCTGCCCTGGCGAGTGATGCCGGCTTCCCCGTATGCGCATCGACCGATCTCAGCGGCCTGTACGGCCTGGAACTTCGCACGGTCACCGCGGCGCTCAACGCCTCGATCCTGCCGATCGCCGTCAGCACCGCGTCCTATGTGGATACTGGTGTCCGGGTTGCCGGCATCGCTGCGCCGGTGATGGTGATGCGCAGTGACGGTGGTGCGACCGATCTCGAGGGCTTCAGCGCCGCACCGGTTCGCACGCTGTATTCCGGACCGGCGGCGTCGGTCGCGGGCGCTCTGCGGTACACGGGTGTGAAGGACGCGATCGTGATCGAGGTCGGTGGTACGTCGACCAACGTCGCTGCGATCCACAACGGCCATCCTGCGCTTTCGTATGTGCGCGTTGCGTCGCATGCCACCGCACTCCGCAGTGTGGACGTTCGAGTCGTCGGCGTCGCCGGCGGCTCGATGCTTCGAGCCCGCCGCAACCGGGTGTACGGCGTCGGGCCGCGGTCGGCGCACATCGCCGGTCTCGAGTATTCCTGCTATCTCGACCCCCAACTGTTGGGCGGGGCGGAGGTGGAGATCCGTCCAGCCCTGCCCGGCGACCCCGACGACTACGTGGTGCTGCGGACCTCGACGGGTGTCAGCGCAGCGTTGACGACGACCTGTGCAGCGAACGCCCTCGAATGGACGCAATCGGGCGACTACTGCTTTGCTCCCGCCACCGCAGCGGTGGCGGCCTTCGCCACGGTTGGGCGGCGATTCGGGGTCGATGGGCAGGTCATCGCCCGCCAGATGCTCGCCGCAGCCAGCGACGCGGTGTGCGAGTTGAGTCTGACAGTCGCCAAGTCGTCGAAGCTGACGGACCCGTCGATCGTGGGCGTCGGCGGTGGCGCGGGTGCGCTCACGCGCCATGTCGCGGCCCGGCTGGGATGGCCGATCGTCATTCCGGAGCACGCCGAAGTGATCTCGTCAATCGGTGACGCCCTGTCGTTGATCCGGGCCGAACGGGAGCGCACCGTTCCGCAACTCGACGCCACCACACTGAACGCGATGATGGCCGAGGTCGAGGCCGAAGTGATCGCTGCCGGCGCCAGCCCAGCCAGCATCGAGGTGCGCGTCGAAGAGGTCGCGGAGCGCTCGACGGTGCGGGCGATCGCGACCGGAGCCGTCGGTCTCTCCGCCGGCGCATTGCCGGGCCGCCATGAGCTCTCGCTCGACTCGATCACGGCCGACGCGGCAGGTGCTCATGTGCAGGCGATCGGCGCGTATTTTGTCGTCGACGCCGAGAAGGCCATCATCGTGCGCGATCGCTATGGCGAGGACGTGATCGCGATCGACGGGGAGCGGGCCGCGGCCGGATCGCTCGTCGAGACGATCGATCGCCTTACCCGATACCGCGGGCCGGTCACGCTGCGGCCGACGGTGTGGATCATCGACGGCAGCAGGTTGATCGAGTTGTCCGCAGCCGGTGCGAACATGGCGGCCTACTCCGGACGCGACGACGTGACATATCTGGTAGGAAGGCAGCGGTCATGACCCTGTACATTTCGGCGGCCCGACGGCAACGACGCACGATCGCCTGGGCGGTCGGCGTCGGTCTGCTGGCCTTTGTGGTCGGCCTGTTGCTCGGCCGTCAACAGATCCCGTCGATCAGCGACCGTGTCTCGTCGGTGCAGGCTGCGGCCAGCGACATCGCCACCGGTGTCGAACGCCTCGACATCGAGTACGAGCAGGCCCTGGCGGCCAGCGGAACCGACACGGTGTCAGCCGGCGTCGTGACACCACTCGACGAACTGCGTGGGCGCCTGCAACGCACCATGGATGACGCTCCGTGGCTTGCGGCGTCACAGCGCCAGGCGCTGCTCGATTCCATGGCCGAGCTTCGTTCGGGCGCACTCGACCGCATCTCGCTCGACGACTTCCGCACGAGGGCCGACGCCACAGGTCAACTGGTTCGCACAGCCTTCGGCACGACGTAGCGGGGCCGTCCGCGGAATCGATGTGCGGTTTCGCCTGGGTGAGCTGGCAACATGGTCGGCGTATGGATCTGCTTGCCGAACTCGATGCCCGCGGGCTCGTTCACGACTCCACCGATCGCGACGCGCTTGCCGCGCGCCTGGCGCAGGGCAACATCGGGGTGTACATCGGGTTCGATCCGACGGCCGATTCGTTGCACGCCGGCCACCTGGTCGGGCAACTGTTCATGCGCCGCTTCCAGCTGGCCGGGCACCGGCCCTTTCCGTTGGCGGGCGGCGCGACCGGCATGGTCGGCGATCCTGGCGGACGCAGCGAGGAACGCAACCTGCTCGACAACGACACGCTGCGATACAACGTGGAGCGCATCAAGGCGCAGCTGACCAAGCTGCTCGACTTCGAACCTGGCCCGTACCAGGCCACGTTGGTCAACAACGCCGACTGGACGCACCCGATCACGATGCTCGAGTTCCTGCGCGACGTGGGCAAGCACTTCACGGTGAACCAGATGATGGCCAAGGATTCGGTGCGGTCCCGTATCGAGAGCGAGCACGGGATCTCGTACACCGAGTTCAGCTACATGCTGCTGCAGGCCAACGACTTCCGACACCTCTACGAACACCACGATGTCGAACTGCAGGCCGGCGCCTCGGATCAATGGGGCAACATCGTCGCCGGCGTCGAGCTGATTCGACGCAAGCTCGGCGCGCCTGCACACGCGATGACGCATCCGTTGATGACCAAGGGCGATGGCACGAAGTTCGGCAAGTCTGTCGGCGGTGCCGTCTGGCTCGACCCGGCTCGGACCTCGCCGTACCAGTTTCGCCAGTTCTGGGTGCAGTGTGACGACGAGATGGTCGGCACCTACATCAAGATGCTGTCGATGCGGCCCCTCGCAGAAATCGATGAGCTGCTGACCCAGCAGCGAGCCGCGCCCGACAAGCGGGTCGCCCAACGGGCACTCGCCGACGAGATGACCGCCTTGGTGCACGGCCACGAGGCCGCCGCCGCCGCTCGCGACGCCGCCGACGTGTTGTTCGGTGCTGATCCGTCAGGCGCATCACAGGCCGCCCTGGAGGCCGTCGCCGCCGAAGTGCCAGGCGTTCAGCTGCCCACCGAGCTCGATGGGGTCCGTGTTCACGAAATGCTCGTCCAGGCCGGCGTCGCCAAGTCGAACAGCGAGGTCACCCGACTGCTCGGCCAGGGCGCGGTTCGTGCCGGAAATCGAGTCTTGGCAGCAGATGGTCTTCTCAGCGCATCGGACCTGCTCAGGGGGCAATTCCTGTTGCTTCGCAAGGGAAAGCGCGAGTTCGTCGTCGGAAAATCTTTGACGGAAGGTTGACGCTTCCATCCCTGCTAGATAGTGTTGCTACTCGCCTCGCACGGCCGTTCCGGTGTGCGAGGCCAGGCACCAACAGAGGGTTTCGGCTCCTGCGTGCCGCGCTACGACATCGTACGTGTACGTTGTCTCGGCTCCTTGAAAACGGAAGAGAAGACTGAACGCCAATGCGGGCAGCGATGGAACCGACCCCGATCTTGTAGATTGAGGTTGGGTCTAGACGCTGTCTTGTCAATTCAAAAGTCGCCCGGGTCCCAACCCGGAGCGCAAATCAAAAAAGTCAGATGAGTGCTATCAACACAGGTTTTTCCCCTGTGATGCACTCAGCTCAAAACAGATCGCGTCGAGCAAG
>JANMNE010000307.1:0-17875 GCA_031373785.1 Ilumatobacteraceae bacterium | reverse complement strand
GCCGAAGCGGGCGGCACCGCCGTCGCCCACCGACCGCCAGATCGGCTCGCACAACCGATCAGTCTCCGCCTCGATCCGATTTCGCGCTGCGACACCCTCGAGCGTGACCGTGCCGTCGGCGTTGACCCAACCGAGCGCGGCAAGGTTGTCGATCGCCGCTGCCCACTGCCCTTCATCCCATCGCCGTGTCACCTGGGCGATTCGCATCGGGAACCGGCCGGTGCCGACCTGCAGCACCAGGCACTCGCACGGCCCGATCTCGTTCGTGACGAGCAGGGCGATGTGCACATCGCCGCGCCACTCGCGCACGACCGTCAACCGTTGCCACAGCGCGACCAATGGATCGTCCGGCAGCGTCACCGATGCGTTGGCCGCGGCCAGCGGCTTACCTGCGATGTCCAACCCGGCGACGACCGGGTCGATCAGGGCACGCGCCTCGGCAATCTGGTCGGCGCTCAGATGGGCGCCGACGCGGTCGACCGCGCGGCCCACGACCCGAAACCGCGCTGCCTGGAGCGAGTCGGGCGAGGCCGCGGCCCACACGCCCGGCATCGCTGACCTGACGGCCAGCGGGCTGAAGTTGTAGAAGGTGGCGATGATGACCTCATCGGGCACCGCACCCATCGGCGCGGCGCGGGAGCCGAAGTAGCCACCGGGGCCGGTCACCCCGAGCGCGCCATATTCCTCCGCCGCTTCCGGTACGAAGTACACGAGCCGGTGCACCAGGTTGATCACCATGTGGACGTCGTGGACAGCGGAGGTCGGCATGCGCGGGACTGTACCGCTCGCCGTCCCCGCCCGACCGGGTCGGGCGCGATTCCGGCGCGGTCAGGTGAACTTGGCCTCGATCTCGTCGAAGAAGGCATCGCTGAGACGCTGGAAGTCGGCTGCGTTCATGCGGACCTCGTCACCCACGTGCAGCCCGAGGACGGACTTGGACGGGTCCAACTTGATCGTGTTGTCGGCGGCCAGCACACCCTGATTCTGCAACAGTGAGTTGCAGATCACCCTGACCTCGTTCAGCGGGTTCCCGTCCTTCTTCTCCAACGCCCTGGTTCGATGCACGAACAGGTAGTCGAGCACCAGGACCATGTTGTTGAAGAACTGATGTTCAAACGGCTCGGTGGAACGCCCTGAAGCGGCCTTGGCCAGCGCCGAATACGTCGACATCTGCACTGCGACACGGCGCCGGCACTCGTCGACGTAGGCCTGGGGGTACTTGTTGGCTGCGAGCATGGGGATGCGGGTCCTCGTTCAGGCTCAGCCGCCGGCATGCGCCTGGAGCAGTCCGATGATATTCACGAGGCGTCAGTGTCGACGTGCCCAGCTCAGCCGCCGGCCCGCTCCACCAACCATGGCCGAGCCGTCCATCAGACGCAGCGACACCGGCTCCAGGCGCAAGATCCCGAATCCCGGCGCCAGCGGCGAATCCCACCCGGGCACGATCGACGGGTCGTAGCCGACTGGCGCGGGCGCCGTCGCAAACCGCGTCCAACCGGCCTCCCGCTCGGCATCGGACAACTCCCACTGCGTCTCGCAGTTCGCCGTGCACGTGTCGTGGTCCGGGTGCCAATAGGTCAGCGAGACTCGGGGCAGCGCCGCCAGGTGCCTGGCCTTCAGCGACAGCGGTGACGTTGCGATCCATCCGGTGAGGATCGATGCGTCCCATTGCCAGACCGGATGCAGGATCCGCGACTGGGGATTGCCCGCCGTGTCGACCGTAGCCGCCGTGGCCCAGACGATTCGATGGGCCATCTCGACGAACGCGGGCGCAACTGCTTCCAGTGCGTCGGGCATGGACGGCCTTTCTCTGCTCAGTCTCTGTCGATCTTCAAGGTTTCATCAAGTCTGTCACCCTGGGTGATCGTCCTCGGCAGGCCGGCCTCATTTGTCGCTTGACCTTCGAGTTCACTTGAGGGTTTACATTGGGCGGGTGACGACGACCTACCAGATCAAAGACGTGGCCGAACGGACCGGGTTCAGCGCGGCCACGCTGCGCTACTACGAGGAGATCGGGCTGCTGCCACGGTCGATGCGCACACCTGCCGGCTATCGCCAGTACGACGACGAGACCCTCGACCGGCTGGCGTTCATCGCTCGCGCCAAGCAACTCGGCTGCAGCCTCGACGAGGTCGCCGACCTCACACTGGCTTGGCAAGGTGGCCGATGTGGCCCCGTGCAGGACCGGCTGCGCGCCGTGGTCGCCGGCAACCTCGTCAGCGCACAGCAACAGATCGTCGAACTGATGACCCTGACCTCCGAGCTGCAGCGGGCGGCCACCACACTCGAACTGCACCGGCCAGAAGGCCCGTGCGACGAGCGCTGCGGCTGCCTGACCGACACGTCGAGCAACGCACCACTGATTCCGCAGGCGGTGTCGTTGATCTCCAAGCCGACCGTCGCCGCCGAGGCCGCCATTGCGTGCACGCTCGAACCACACTCGATGGTTGGGCGACTCGACGAGTGGAATGCACTGTTGGGACACACGGAACACCGCGAGCAGATCGACGGTGGGGTACGCCTGACGTTCGCGCCGGCAACACCCCTCGACGAACTGATTCGCCTCGTCGCCGCGGAGCAGACCTGCTGTCAGTTCTTCCGCTTCGCCATCACCGTCGACGCGCGCGGCATCGCCCTGGAAGTTCGCTCACCCGTTGACGCCCTCGACGTCGTGCACGGACTGTTCGGGGTCGCGGCATGACGAGCAAGAAGCAAGACGTTGCCCTCATCGGTGCCGGCGCCGCCGCATGTGCAGTGTGCTGTGCCGGACCGATCCTCGGGTTCGTCGCGGCGATCGGGCTCGGTACGGCAGCGGGTGTCGCCATGTTCGGCGCGGCCGGGCTGGTGATCGCCGCAATCGGAGTCGCAATCCTGCTCGGCCGTCGTCGTCGTCGATCGACGACGTGCGCGCCGGTCAGCGATCACCCGGTCGATCTGGTTCGTCGCCGCTAGATCGCGCGCATGCGGTTGTTGCGCGCGCCGTGCTCCACCTCGGCGAGCCCGAGGGCTTCGAGCACCGGCGGCACGTAGCTGCCGAACCGGCCACGCAGTCCCTTCTTCAACCCGTACCACCCGCCGACCGGGTTCTTGTCGGATCGCCCCCACGCCTCGACAGTTCCCTCCGCTGCCGGCTTCTGCTCGTCGGCATTGCCGAGCGGAATCCAATCACCGTGCTCGGTCAACATCGCGTGCAGGTCCTCGATGCACGCCAGGTGATATCGCAACTGCGTCTTGCCGACCTGCACGACCAGCGCCGGTGGCGTGGCATCGGGATCTCGATACGCCTCGAACGCGCTACTGCCCGGCGGCGTCGTGAGCTGCCATGGGTCGGTGGGCGTGCCGGTTCCTTCAACATCGTCGATCGTCATGGCGCCACCCTGCCACCACGAACCAGACATCTAGTGTCATGTTCAGTTCTAGACTTTTTCGATGCGTGCGGCACGTGTTCTCGACATGCTGCTGATGCTGCAGCGGCGCGGTCGGCGGACCGCTCTGGAGCTGGCCGAGGCCCTCGAAGTCTCCGAGCGAACCATCCTGCGCGACGTCGAAGCACTGAGTGAGGCCGGTGTCCCCATCTTCACCGTCCAGGGCGCAGGAGGCGGGATCGAACTGATGGACGGCTTCCAAACGCACCTGACCGGCCTCACCACCGACGAGGCGCGATGCCTGTTGCTGGTCGGCCAACCCCACGTCGCCCACCGGCTGGGACTCGGCGCGCCGACCCGCACGGCCCGGAACAAGCTCCTGGCTGCTGTCCCGCCGGCGCTGGCGGAGGAGGCCGACGGACTCTCCAACTGGTTTCTCCACGACCCCGATCCCTGGGCGGGAAACCACGTCGCCCACGGCGAGCTGCGCCGCCTGGCGCGAAGCGTGCAGCTGCGTCGCAGGGTCGAACTGACCATCGGCCACGAGCCGGCGATCACGGTCCGGCCACTCGGGCTGGTGCTGAAGGCGGGCTCGTGGCATCTCGTGGTCGCGGGCGGCGACACGATCGTCGTGATCTGCATCGACGAGCTACGAGCCACCCGTATGACCAACCAGGTGTTCACGCCGCCGGTCGGCTTCGATCTCACCGAGTTCTGGAAGCATCACCGCTCCGTTCACGCGTGACTGCCGCGCCGGCGGGACAGCTCGACACGAACGTCGTCTTCCGTCGGATCGCCGCGCAGGAAGACCCGGTGTGCCTCGACTGCCATGACGGCGCGTTGAGTGTTGTTGGCTGCACGGCTTCCGTCGGGCAGGAGGTCGGGGTGGGCCCACACGTACGTCGCCGCCGCGCGAACCGCTTCGTGCAGCACCTTGTCCTCGTCGCTCGCGTAGCTGAACTCCCAGCGCCGCACCCGTTCGGCGATCAGCGCCTTGTCGTCGCCCTCCGGCTCGAGACCGGCGGCGGGAAAGACCCTGCAGTCGTAGGTGCGGCACGTCCTCGGGCGATGCTCATAGATCGAGCACCGCTCGTCGACCAGCATCGGACAGTGTCCGCGCTCGTCATACCCGAGCAGCACATGGCCACGCGGCAACCGTGGGGCAGGGAACAGCAACGCCGCGGGCACGTGCGCCAACGTGTCGGTCTCGTCGGGCCCGATGTGGATGAACTGCGAAGCCGTGCAACACGCGGTGCACCCGTTGCAGGGCACGTCGGATCCGCGATCACCGCGAATCGAGCCATGCACCTCATCGAGCCACGTCGCCAAGTCGCCGGCCGGTAGCGCAACCGTGCGCCGCCGAATCAGGAAGGATGGACTGATGCGATTCATACTGCTGCAAAACTACGGCGCAGTCGGGTCCGGGCCCGAGCACGTCGCCGCGATCGTCGAGTTCACGGCGGCGGGAGCGCTGAATGCGACTGCGCGGGAGCCGGACTACCTCACCACGCGTGCTGCCCGACCCGGCGCGAGTTCGGCCTGATGGTTGGTGTCATCGAAGAACGAATCTGAGCGACACCCATGCCGACGAATCCGACGTCGCGGGTTCCCGCGGCGATCAGCTGTACGCCGTCGGGCAAGCCCTGTGCCAACGCGACGAGCACCACTCCGATCATCAACGCAACCGCCGTCCAGGTTGGGAACAGGCGAGCGTGGATCACCGAGCATCCGAAGCCGACGCCGGCGACCACCATCATCGCGCCGTGCGCGGTCATCGTCAGGCCCAACTGATCGGTCAGCACTTCGTAGTCCCTCGTGCCGTTCGACAGTGCGTACACGACTGTCCCGGTGAAGTACAAGAACGCGTACGCGTAGACGATGGCGCTGAGGTCACCGACCCAGCCCAAGGGGCGTTGCGTCCGAATCACGGCGAAGCCGATCACGAAGACCGGGATGGCTACCTCGGCGATCAGCGTCAACCAGAGCTGCCCCGTGGAAAATCTGCCTTGTACGACCTCGACCACGTCGGAGCAGAAGTACAACAACGACGAGATCACGGCCAGGTATCCGATCGCGATCGCCGCGACCTTGCGATCTTGAGCGAGGTGGTGTGCGCCACCGATGTCGAGGCGAAGCATTGGATGATGGCTCATCGCTCGGCTCCCACCGCGTGCATGGTCGGGCCGGACCGAGACGGCGTCGCGGCCAGCGATTCGGCCCGCGCCCGTATTCCGCGCAACATGCGACGCTGCATCGCGAAGTCCCCGAACTCCATGAGCAGCGCGCCGAAGAGCGCCGACACTGGGCGTCGCCAGTTGTAGACGGCACGAACCCGGGTGACGAGGCGCGTCGAGTCGACACCGACCGGTGTCAACTGCCAGCACCACGTGCTGTCAGGCTTGGCCCACAACAGCCACCGCTCGACCTCGTACGAGTGGACCCGGAACGCCGTCGTGTCGTTGGGGTTCGATGAGGGAGACATGGGCACCCATTGACCGACCTCGAGGTGCTGGAGTCGCGGAACGATCTCCGTTGCGCTCGGTTGGCCGAGATTGTCGAGGAGGTCGTTGCTGTAGAAGCCGCCACGGAGGCAACCGACTTGGACGAGCCATGGCCAGACGCAAGCCGGAGGCGCTTTGATCGTGATGGCCCTCGTCGACCGGAACTGCGCCCGTGCCAAGAAGTCGTCGCCGGGCAACCCAGCGGCGACCTCACCGGGGTGCGCGCCCCAGCGCAGGTGCCAGGGCCGAACCAACGGGGCAACGAGGAATGCGGGGAGGTCGTGCACGACGTCGCCGAATTCGGCAACGAACTCCGACCGAGTGGGCTTCGTCGCACCGAACATCGCTGGTACTCCCTTCGCCCGACATCTTCGTCGTGCTCCTCTCAGTGTGGTCGTCGGCGGTGGCGGGCGAAGGGGCCAATGGTCCATTTGTGCCGTATCGCTTCGGGCAGCGGTCACACCTCGGAGCCGAGCGGCAGATCTCCCGACCGGCCCGGCACGACGACGTCGCGCCGACCCGAGTGACGTGCCGCCTCGGTGCCCACCGGCGGCGGTCTGGTCGCCAGCCAGCAACCGGCGATGACCAACCCGAAACCGATCACGGTGGCCACGGTGATCAACTCATCGAGGAAGACGGCGCCGAGCGCGACCGCCACCACAGGATTGGCGAACGTGATCAGGCCGGCACGCGCCGGGCCCACCTCGTCGATCAATCGGAAGAACACCACGAACGCCAGACCCGTGCAGATGAAGGCCAGTCCCAGCACGGCAAGCACCACGTTGATGCGCGGCATGTGCGAGGGCAGTGATGTGGCCGCGATCGGTGCGTAGATCAGCGTGACGATGCTCAGCGACACCGCGATGGCGCCGAGTGACGGCACGTCGGCGAGGCGTCGATCGGCAAGGAACGGGGCGATCGCGTAGCAGACGACGACGATCAGCACCTCCACCACGCTCCACCACGGCGGGGCGTGGTCGCTGGTGAGATCGCGACCGACCAACAGGGCGACACCTCCGAGGCCAAGGACGATGCCGATGATCCGCACCAGCCGCAGTGCGTGGCGGTCGCCCAACACGAACGCGGCGATCGTGCCGACGATCGGCACCGAGGCGACGATCAGGGCGGTCAGGCCGGACGCGAGATGTTGCTCGGCGGTCGTCAGCAGGATCCACGGGATCGCCATCTCCATCACCCCGAAGATCACCACCGGCCGCCAGCGGCGGAGTGCTGGTCGGATTGCGCCGGACCTGCCCGCCAGGACCAACAGCACGATGGCGGCCAGCGACGTGCGGCCGAACACCACGACCGGTGGCTCGAGTTGCTTCACGGCGACGCGGATGAGGAAGTAGGGAATCCCCCAGATCATCGCCATCGCCGAGAACAGCAGCCATCCGCGCTTCGTCACTGCGCGATCCTCGGCCAATCCGCCGGATCATTGCGTCTCAACTCCTCATCCAGATCAGCACTCGACGAGATCGAGGGTCATCCAACGGGTGACGACCGGGGTCCGTGGGGAACCCCGGCCGTCGCCCGCCGCCGATCGAGCACCTCCGCCGAATCAGGCGGTGAGCAGGGCTCCGTCGATCCCGGCGAGGGGGTTGTCGCCGGGGAAGAAGCCGCGCTGGCTCGGGAAGACGTCGAGTGGCGACTGGGCGAGCGCAGCCATCCGCAACACCGCGGCGTGGCGTGCCTCGACACCGCCGATGGTCATGATCGTCGAGCGCAGGCCCGGGGTCGACAGGGCTCCGCCGGCGAAGACGTACGTCTGGGCCGCCGCTTCCTCCAAGGCCAACGCCAGCATGACGGCGTCGGCCTCGGTCTTGGCTACGTCGATCGCCGGCTTGACGAGCGCGTCGTAGACGGCCTGGTTCATCTCGGTGATGGCCTTGCCGCCCGCACCGGTGATCACCGCGTTCAGCGCGTCGAGGTGCATCTGGTGATGCCCCGCGAACATGGTCGCGGCTGCGAGCACTGCGGGGGTCGTGATCAGACCACCTGCTGCGCCATACGTGTCGACCGCGAGCTTCTCCAACGATGCTGCGGTGCGGGCGAGCACGAGGTCCATGTCGCCCGAGTTCGCCGCAGTTGTCGGCGGGCTCGTGGTGTCGGCCGGCTGGGTGCCCGCAACCGTCGTGGGCGGCAGCGTCGTGGGGGTCGCGGCAGAGCCGGGCGTCGTCGCCGACGATGAATCGGAGCTGTCGCTGCCGCATGCGGCCAGCAGTGCGACGCCGAGGATCGAAGCGCCGCCGAGCTTGAACAGGTCGCGGCGGTTCGGAGACGGTACGCCGAGGATCGTTGCCTTGTCGTTGGTGCTGAACTCGTCGTCGCCGATCAGCCTCGTCAGCGCATCGCGCCACCGCGGCACGACGGAGGTGTTCATTCGGTCGACGGCTCGCAGTTGGCGGCGGATCTCGTCGTTGTTGAGGTCGTGGTTGGTCATGGGGGTCGTCCTTTCGTGAGAAGCGTTGAGGTCAGGCCGCGAAGACGGCTGGGTCGAGGCCCTTGAGCGGATCAGTGCCGTCGCCGAGCGACGCAGACTCGAAGGCGCCGGTCGGGAAGACTGCGGTGACGTCCTTGCCGAGCGCAAGGCCGAGCACGACTTGGTGCTGGGCCTCGATGGGCAGGATCGTGGCGGTGGCGGCGGCGTACGCCGGATCCTGCAGCAGGGTGAGCGCAGCGGCATAGGTGTAGGCCGCCTGGCCCTCGAGGACGAAGGCGAACTCGAGCGCACCCATCTCGTCGGTGATCTTCTGCAACAAGGGGGTGACGGCGGCGATCAGGGTCTTGTTCGGCGCGGTGACTGCCTTCGACCCGGCGACGGCGCCGAAGGCATCGGCGTGTTGCTGGTGGTGCTTCATGAACAGCTGGGCGACGGGCAGCGTGCCGGCGCTCAGCACCGGTGCCGCGGCGGTGTACGCAGCGACAGCGGCCAACTCGACGCTCTGGGCATACCCGGCGATCGTCTGGTCGTCGAGCCCTGCGGCCGACCGGCGGGCCCGGTACAGGCTGCGATGCGTCTCCGCGGTCTCCTCGGCGAACGTCTTCATATTGTGTCGATGAAGATCGTCGACCTCGGCAGCGAGTGCTCGAAAGTGACGGGTGGTGATGTGCATGGGGGTTTCTCCTTGGGGTTTCAGGGGATCGAGACTCAGCCGATGACGACGGTGCCGGTCATGAACGGGTGGAACGAGCAGATGTAGGTGAAGCTCCCGGCCGTGTCGAACGTGACGGTGGTCGACGTACCCGGCTGGATCGCACCCGCATCGAAGTTGCCGGCGGATGTGGCCGTGTGCTGCTGCTTGTCGTTGTTGGTCCACACGACCGAGCCGCCGACTGGGATGTTGACGGTGGCCGGCGTGAACGTGAAGTCGGCAATGCCGACCGTCGCCTCGTTCGCCGACGCCGCGCCCGGGGCGGGGGTGGGGGTCGTGTCGGCCGTGGGCGCTGCTGTAGCAGCCACCGTCGAGGCGGTCGGCGCCGCTGTGGCAACGGGGGTGGAGGCCGCAGGAGACGATGCCGTGCCGTCGCTGGAACAGGCTGCAGCGGCGGGAAGCAGGATCGCGGCAAGGAGCAGGTATCGGTTCTTCATTGCGACCCGTTCGAAGCCATGCGGCGATCGGATTGGAAAAAGTTTCGAAAGCCAGGAACCGAGCTCCCCGGCAGCCCTTCAGGTTTGGCTCGAAGCGCCGGCGGGAATACACCACCAC
Organism: Ilumatobacteraceae bacterium; assembly: GCA_031373785.1. Classification (GTDB taxonomy): domain Bacteria; phylum Actinomycetota; class Acidimicrobiia; order Acidimicrobiales; family Ilumatobacteraceae; genus JAENVT01. The sequence goes on along the minus strand of JANMNE010000307.1, from coordinate 8,299 downwards.
GTGACCAGCCTGCCGCCACCGAACCTCACCGACGTCGATCCCCTCGACGTGGTCCCCTTGTATGCTTCGACGATCGACGAGCCCTATTCAGGCGAACCAGAAGCACTGTTCGGTGTGTCGTTCGACGACGTCTTCCGCGCCGAGGAGTACCTATTGGCGTTACGCGGCATGGCGTCGCGCGGCGATCTCGTGCTGGGCGACGCAGTCATCGTCTACAAAGACGACGAGGGCAAGGTTCGCGTGCGCGAGACGACCGACCTGCAGGCCAGCGGCACCGCCGTCAAGGGCGCGCTGTGGACTGGTCTGCTGGGCCTGCTGATCGCCGGTCCGCTCGGCTGGATCGCCGGGCTCGGGATCGGTGCCGGCGCCGGGGCGATCACAGCCAAGGTGGTCGACATCGGCATCCCCGACGAGTGGGTCGAGTGGTTCAAGAACGCGGTCCGACCGCACACGTCGACCGTGGTGGCGTTGGCCACGCAGGTCAACCTGCCGGCCCTGTACCACGAGGCGCAGCGGTTCGCCGGCGCCGAGTTGGTGCATACGACACTGCGACCCGGCGCGTCAGCAGATCTGGCCGCTGCGTTGCAGGTCGTCAGTCGGTCAGTCGATGACCGGCACGTCCCGTAGGCCGTCGCACAACTCGCGTCGACCGCGTTCGAAGGCCGCTCGCGCTTCGGGCACCGCCTGATCCGTCGGGAAGGCCTCGATGATCTCGTTGAACAGCGATTGGATCTCGTCGCGGAACTCACCATGCGAGAGGATGTAGGGCAGGTTCTCGCGGATGCCGCGCACGACCGCACGACCGACCTCGATCGGGTCCATCGCACCGTCCATCGAGTTGAACAGCGCATCGGGGTCGCCCTCGCTGGCCATCGGCTTGGCGTCGGGGTCTTCGCGATCCGGCGCGGCGAGGATGCGCGTTCGGGTCAGACCAGGGCACAGCACCGAGACGCCGATCCCTTCGGGCGCCAGGCTGAGCCGCAGCGACTCGCTGAGGCCGCGCACGGCGAACTTTGCCGTCGTGTACGCGCCGCCCTCGTACGGAAGCGCGGTGATGCCGGCGATCGACGAGGTGTTGACGATGTGGCCACCGCTGCAGTGCTCGCGGATCAGCGGCACGAAGGTCTTGATCACGTTGACCGCTCCCCCGAGGTTCACCGACATGGCGCGGTCCCAGTCAGCGAAACCAGGGTCGGCCACAGCTCCACCCCCGGCGATGCCGGCGTTGTTGCAGAGCACGTGGATCGGGCCGAACGCGGCGACCGCGTCGACGGCCGCCTTGGCGACCGAGTCACGATCGGTCACGTCGATTCGCACGAAGGCGACGCGGGCGTCGCCCAACTCCGCACGCGCATCGGCCATGTGCGCGTCGTTGATGTCGCCGATCACGACGTTCATCCCTTCCGACAACAGCGCCCTGCTGATACCCAGCCCGATACCGCTCGCTCCGCCAGTGACGAACGCTGTCTTTCCCGCAAAGTTTCTCACTCGTTCGACCCTACTCAGGGCTTGTTGTTGGGCCTGCGTCGTGACCTTCGGATCCCGGGGAGGGCTCGATGCGCAACAACCACGTCCCCGCGCCGAGCGGTGGAACGGCGCCCGGCGAGTGATCCCCCTTGCCTTCGTCGAGGCGCTTGTTGCTCGACAGTAGGCGGCCGATGATCGGCAGCGCGACCACGTTCGCAGCGTGCAGGATGCCCATGATCAACAAGATGCCACCGACGCGCGCCACCTCGGCCTTCAACTGCGTCCCCGTCGAGTCGTGCCAGTCCTCGTGCTCGACGAACGTGACGGTGAAGAGCACGAACGATGTGAAGATGAGGTAGTACGCGACGTCGGTCAACACGAGGTAGCTCTTGCCCGTGCGCGGGTTGGCGCGGAACACGTCGGCCGCGTACGAGCGGCCGAACCGCTTGATGAACGGCCCCAGCCCGACGGCGAGCGCGACGAGCACGATGTTGGTGATCAGTTCGATGACCCACCACTGCATGTTGAACCTCCTGTTGTCGAAATCGGAAAGCGCCAAGGCGAGCGCGGTGTTGGCGAGGACGAACAGCGACAGCCACCCAACCGTCCGCCAGCGCCATCGCCGTCTTGCGGTCGACTCCTCCAGCGACTTCGTGACGCGGGCGAACAGATCGGCATTCTCCTCGACCGTCGTGCGTACATCGGTGAAGGCTTCGATCAGTCGTTGCTCGAGACCGACGACGCTCATGACTCGCCCAATCGTCGATCGAGCGTCGCCATCGCCCGACGGAGGTGCGTCTTGACGGAGTTGACCGACAGCCCGAGCGTCGAAGCGATGCCCTCGATCGGCAGCTCCTCGAAGTAGCGCAGCGTGATGCAGTCGCGCTGGCGAGCGGGCAGTTGGCGGACCGCGTCGATCACGCGCCGATGTTCCTCCGTGCGGACCAGCTGGTCGCCGACGGCATCATCGAGCACGACGTCGATCTCGCGACCGCTGGTGGCGTGGTGACGCAGCGACACCAGCCCACGCCGATTGTGATCGCGAGCCAGGTTCAGCACGATGGATCGCAGGTATGCCGGCGCACGGTCGATCGCATCGATCCTGCCCGCATGTTTGGCGAGGCGCAGGAACGCCTCCTGAACGACGTCTTCGGCGGCGTCGCGGTCGTCGACGAACAAGCGAGCCAGACGCACCAGCGAACGACCCTCGGTGCGGAAGAGTCGCAGGACGAGATCCTCGACTTCGACGCTGATCGCTTCCCCCTGCACGCGCGCCGCGACAACGGCCCACGACAACCCAGGCATGCGTGGTGAGGGTGAGAGCGCAATGACGTTCACGGCGCGCTGAAGCTTGTCACGAAGTCAGCGGCGGTCGTCACGTACCGACAGACGAACGAGCAGACGATCCGGGTGACACGATCTCGAATCGTGTCACCCACGCGGCAGCACACTTCGTCTGTAGGCACCATGATCTCGCTCGAATCGCACACCGGCCGCAAACAGCTCGACCACATGATCGAGAACGTCCGTGTGTTGATCGTTGCCGGGATTGCCACGGGCGCACTGGTGGTCGGGCTGGGCAGCCGGATCGCCATGTTCGTCCTGCGCATCACGTCGCCCGACCGCGTGCACGGCGTGCGCAGCGACGACGACTTCGTCATCGGCAAGGTCACCCTCGGCGGGACATACAACCTGCTGCAACTCGGCGCCGCCGTCGGCATCCTCGGCGCCGGCGTCTATCTTCTTGTCGCGCCGTGGCTGATCGGCCCGTTGTGGTTCCGCCGACTCACCACCGGGCTCGCTTCGGCCGTCGTCGCCGGCTCGATGTTGGTGCACGACAAGGGCATCGACTTCCACCTCCTCCAACCGACGTGGCTGGCGATCGGGCTCTTCGTGGCCCTGCCGGGCATGTTCGGCATTGCGATCGCAGCAGCCGTCGATGCTGTCCGCCGACCCGACTCCTGGACCACGCGAGGTCGCCGGCGATGGGCACTGGCGATCGTCTCGGTGGCGTGTTTCCCGGCGACCCTGCTGGTCGTGATGGCCGCCGTCGTGGTGACAGCCTTCGGCGAGGTACTGCGTGCCGCCGGCGTCCTGCGGCTGGTGCGCCGCATCCCTGCGCACGCGCTCGTCATCCGATCTCTGTGGCTGCTGATCGCCGTCGCCGGTCTCGTCGCGTTGGTGAACGACATCACCGCAATCACCTGACCGTCGAGGCCTCACTCAATCGAGTCGAGTCGGGCAGCCCCGGAAGGCTACGTAGCGAAAAGGGGCCTGCCCAGTTCGTCGCTACCTGCCGCCGGGCGGCAACTCCCGCGCCCACAAGGACCGGTCGGGCGCGCTATCACGCAGCGGGCCCACGGCAACTCCCGCGCCCACAAGATCGGTCGGGCGCGCTATCACGCCACCCACGGCAACTCCCGCGCCCAACGGGGGCCATCGCGGCCGACGCGGCCGAGCGCCCGACTCGTGCGACGGTAGCGACTGCGGCGACGGGACTCAGCGCGGGGTCGGTTGTTGGGCGAGCTTGCGGTGCACGGCGTAGGCAGCGGCCTCGGCGCGATTGGCGCAGCCGGTCTTCTGCAGGATCGAGCGGACGTGGTTGGCTGCGGTGTGTTGGCTGATGAACAGCCGCTCGCCGATCTCACGGTTCGAGCAGCCCTCGGCGATCAGGCGCAGCACGTCGAGCTCGCGCGCCGACATCCCGTCGTGGGTCGGTGAGACCGCAGTCGCCGGAACGGCGTGGTCGATCAACAACGCCGCATGCGCGGCCAGCGTCGACATCCCCAGGGCGACAGCGGTCGCCAGAGCTTCGCGTGCGAGGGAACTGGCCCTCGCCGGGTCGCCCGTGGCCGCGGCGAGCACCGACCAATCGTGCTGCACGTGCGCACGCCACACCGGCGACGCGCTGCGATCGGCCAGAACCATGGCCGCACGGAAGTGCTGCTCGGCCTCATCGTCGCGCCCGAGCAGGTGGGCGAGCCCGCCGCGCAGCCGGTCGGCCGGGCCGAAGCAGATGGTCATCGCCACCATCAAGTTGCGCCCGGCGTACCGGTCGAGCTCGCGCAACAGCGCGGTGGCGTGCTCCACAGCTCGACAGGCGATGCAGGCTTCGGCGAGGAAGGTGAGGCATGCCGGCCAGACCGAGTCGCGAGGCACGGCGGCGAACTCATCGGGGCTCAGGACTTCGAGCTCGCGACGGGATTCCTCGAGCATGCCGAGCTCGGCATACAGCGCCGTCAGCCCGGGCCGCCACACCGGATGATCGTCGCCTCGCGCCGACAACGCCCGCATGAGCGGAAGCACCTCGGCGAGCCGGCCCTGCTCGCGCCGGATCGCGAACATCTGCAGGCCGTAGACGCCGACGTCGAAGAGGGTGTCGCTCGAATCGCCGAGGGCGTGGGCCTGTTCGGCGGCGAGCTCGGCCTCGTCGAACCTCCCGGCGACCAGTGCCAGGAGCGCGTCGTAGACCAGGCTCATGAACTGGAACATCAGGTATCGGCCACGGTTCGCCAACACTCGATGCTGCTCCAGCACCTCGGTTGCCTCACCGAGCCGGCCGAGCTCGATCAACGCCCGGATCATGTTGCCCGTTGCGTACACGGCGCTCCAGCTGTCGCCCAGCTGCGTCGCCACGTCGTGCAGCTCGGTACTCGCCTCGAGCAACCGACGGGTATCGGAGGTCACGATGGTCACGGCCTGAAGCACGGCCGCAAGGCCCTCGAGGTCGCCGACCGCCCGAGCCATGGCCAGCGCTCGGTCGCACGCAAGAACTGCAGCCTCCAGATCGCCCGACAGGTACAGGCTGCGACTCAACGACGCCTGCAGGTGGATCCGCAGCGGCACCTGTTGATCGCCGATCAACCTGATCGCCTCCGACACCATCCTGACTGCGGGCTCGCCGGGGGCACCGGGCTGGTGCACGGCCTCCTCGTATCCCAACGCGGCGCGCGCGGCCAGCTCGGCCCAACCGTTGCGCCGTGCCGCGTCGAAGGCGCGCTCGTGCGTGTGCTGCGCCTTGAATGCCTGCCCCATGCGCATCTGCACCTGACCGAGAGCCACGAGCACCTCGGTCGTTTCGACGTCGTTGGGGGGCAGCAGTCGCAACACGGCTTCGAAGTGTGAGACGGCCTCCTCGTAGGCCCCAGTGCCCATCGCCTGCTCGGCGGCGAGACGGCCGTAGCGCACGCCGCGCTCCGCGCCCGCGACGGCTGCCGCCGCACCGAAGTGGCCGGCCAGCTCGGCGTACACGGAACGCCGATCGGCGTCGTAGATCTGCTCCAGCGCCTCGGCAATCCGCAGGTGCAATCCGGCCTGCGTGGCCGGCGACAGCACTTCTTCGACGGTGTCGCGTACCAGTGCGTGCACGAACTGGTACGTCAAGAGGTGCCCGCCCACGCTGACGAGGAAGCCGTTGTCGACCAGCTCGTCGAGCCCTATGCCAACCTCGTCGGCCGCCATGCCGGTGGCGAGCGAGAGGACCCGCGACTCGACGCGCAGGCCGGCGACGGCGGCGAGCTCCAGTGGACGCCGGGCGCGTCGCGACAGGCGGGCCATCCGGCTGGCCACGACCTCCTTGACCGAATCCGGTGCACCCACGCTGGCCAGGTCGCGGCGCACGACCCACCGGTCGTCGTGGCGTACCACCACACCGTGATGGATCAGATGGCGCCACAGCTCGCCCAAGAAGAACGCGTTTCCACCGCTGCGCTCGGCCGCAGCAGCGGCAAGTACCCGAAGGTCGTTGTCGAGTTCCTGATCGAGCGCTCCGGCAACGAACTGCTCGACGCCGGCCGCATCCAGGCCCTCCAGGCGCACGCGGGTGACCGACTCGCTCCGTTGCAGATCGACCAGGCAATCGGCCAACGCATCGGTGAGGTCGGCCGCACCATCACGAAACGTGGCGACCACCATCAGCCTCGCCGCCGAACCGGACCGCACGAGGTGTCGCAGCAGTTCCAGCGTCTGGCGACCGGCCCAGTGAACGTCGTCGAGCAACAGCACCAACGGCGCCCGCTGGGCAGCGCTCGCCAGCACGCGATCGACGGCGGAGAACAGCAGGTAGCGCTCGGTTTCGGCGTCGGCGGAGGCCGGGCGCGGCAGACCGGGAAGCATCCGTTCGAGCTGTGGCAGCAGCATCAGCAGGTCGCCGAGGTCGCGGTCCGCGTTGATGGGGCGCCCATACCCCGGGAGCGAACGGAGGAGGTGGTCGAGGGCGTGGACCCACGGCTGGAACGGCAGCGCCAGCTCTTCGTCGCACGTCCCGAACAACACGATCGCGCCGGCCTCGTGACACTGGCGGGCGAACTCCGCGGCGAGCCGGGTCTTGCCGGCGCCGGCCTCGCCACCGATCAGCACGACCTCGCGGCCGCCCGACTCGGCTCGCCTCCACGCCCCGGCCAAGATGCTCCACTCGTCTGCGCGGCCCACCAGGCGCTGCCGGGCTGTGGTCGCCAGTGCGGCGGGCAACGGGATCGGCGGATGATCGTCCGACTCGCCGTCGTCGGGCGCCAACCCGGATGGTTGCCACTCGACTGCGAAGATCTCGGCTGGTTCGTCGAGATCGTCGAGCTCGAACGGTTCGACCGTCACGAAGTTGCTCCCTGCAGCCAGCCACCGCACGATGTTGTTGACCATGAGCTGGCCGGGTCGGGCATGTTCGAACAGCCGGGCACTGGAGGTGACCGCCGAGCCGCTACAGATCGCATCGACCCAGGCGACATCGCCCGTGGCCAGCCCGATGCGAAGCTGGGCCGCAGACGACGAGTGTGCTGCGCGCTGCAGCATCTCCACTCCGGCAGCGATGCCGGAGGACGCGCTGTCGAAGGCGAAGAAGATCCGGTCCCCGTCGCTGTGACTCACTCGACCGCCGTGGGTGTGCGCCAGGTCGGAGAGTGGTCGAAGATGGTCGATGAGGGCCGCTTCGGCGCACATGATCGTCGATGTCGAACTGCCGGTGGACTTCACCACACCCCTCCTACTAGTCAGATCTGACTACCTGCGCCACGTGGAGTCAATGAAATTGCGCGTCCACGAAGGCGAAAGGTGGTCATGACAGCCGATTCCAGAGTCTCTACAGTCATCCACGACGACGACGTGAGACCTCCTACCGGGCCCGGTGGGAGGGTTCACGACACCAAAGCAGAGGATGGAACCATGGCCCTCTTCGTGATCGAACGGAACTTTGCCGAGCAGCTCGACCCGCAGACGCTCGACTATGCCGGTATCCGGCTGGTCAACGACGACGTCGGCGTGCGCTGGCTGTACTCGTTCCTGTCCGCCGACAAGAAGAAGACCTACTGCCTGTATGAAGCCTCCAGCCCGGAGGCGATCATCGAAGCAGCAGCACGCTTGGGAATCCCTGCTGATGTCATCGTCGCCGTCGATCAGATCGGCCCGCCCGGGCCGCCTGAATTCGCCGTCGTCAACGCCGAATCAACGTGAAACGAGACATCCCATGACGACCATGACCACCGCAACGGACCTGCTGCCCGACGAGATGTTGGCCCGGTTCGACGCCAGAGCAGCCGGCTACGACCGCGAGAACCGATTCTTCGACGAAGATTGGGACGAGTTGCGTCGATCCGGCTACCTACTCGCGGCCGTGCCCACCGAATTCGGTGGCTCGGGCCTCGGGCTCGACGAAGTCGCCCGCCTTCAAGGCCGGCTCGCGTACTACGCACCGGCGACTGCCGTTGCCGTCAACATGCACCTGTACTGGACCGGCGTCGCCGCCGACCTGCTGAAGACCGGCGACGCTTCGTGTCGCTGGATGCTGGAACGCGCTGCGGACGGCGAGGTGTTCGCAGCAATCCACGGTGAGGCCGGCAAC
>JANMNE010000333.1:0-5621 GCA_031373785.1 Ilumatobacteraceae bacterium | reverse complement strand
TCATGGGCCCGAAGCTGTGGAGCTTCCGCCGCGGTGAGACCGAGTACGGCTTCCGGGCCTACCCTGTCGGCGCCTTCGTGCGGATCATCGGGATGAACAACCTCGACGAGGTCGATCCGGTCGACGAGCCGAGGGCGTATCGCAACAAGAGCTACCCGCGACGCATGCTGGTGATCACCGCCGGTTCGCTGATGCACATGCTGATCGCCATCACGTTGATCTTCGGCGTGTATGCCGTCAACGGACGCCGGGTCGAGACCGGGCGCGTCGGGATCGGTAGTGTCGAGACCGGGTTCCCGGCCAACTTTGCCGGCGTCGAGCCGGGTGACATCGTGCTCTCCATCGACGGCGTCGTGCCGGCGAGCCCCGACGACTTCGTCACCCAGATCCGCAGCCACCAGCCGGGCGATCCCGTGACGCTGGTGCTCGATCGGGATGGCGCCACCATCACCAAGGTGATCGGACTCGGCGCCAACCCGACAGAAGGTGATGGGTTCGGCAAAGCCTTCCTCGGCGTCAGCTCGGGCAACGAGGTGTCGTGGAACAACGAATCGATCGCCAGTGCTGCCTTCCACAGCGTGCGCGACCTCGGTCCTGTCATGTGGCAGAGCGTCGGCGGGGTGGTGAAGGTGCTCAACCCGGTCACCATCATCGGCCATCTGACCGGATCCAACACCGATCTCAACACCAGGCCGACCACGGTTGTCGGCATCAGCAAGTTGAGTGCGTCGATCGGTGACGAATCGGGGTTCGGCGGTCTGTTGTTGACTCTCGCCGCCGTCAACGTGTTCGTCGGGTTGCTGAACCTGTTCCCGGTGCTGCCCTTCGACGGCGGGCACGCGGCCATCGCCACCTACGAACGGCTGCGCTCGCGGCGAGGTCGGGCGCCGTATCGTGCCGACATCGCCAAGATGATCCCGGTGGCGATGGCGATGATCGGCGTTCTGGCGATGTTGTTCATCACCGGGTTGTACCTCGATTTCGCCAAGCCCCTGCGCTGAGCTGGCACACTGCTGTCATGCCCTTCGACCGCAAGGCCACTCGCCAGATCTCCGTCGGCAAGGTGCTCGTCGGGGGCGGTGCGCCGATCTCGGTGCAGTCGATGACGATCACCAAGACGGCCGATGTCGAAGGCACGCTGCAGCAGATCTATGCGCTCGCCGCGGCCGGCTGCGACATCGTTCGCTGCACGTGCAACGAGCAGGAAGCGGCAGAGGGGCTGGCCCAGATCGTGCCGCGGTCGCCGATCCCGATCATCGCCGACATCCACCACCAGTACCGCATGGCGCTCGCGGCGATGGAGGCCGGCGTGCACGGGTTGCGGCTGAACCCGGGCAACATTCGCAAACCAGAGCACATCAAGGCCGTCGCCGCCGAAGCCCGTGACCGCCAGATCTCGATCCGCATCGGCGTCAACGGCGGTTCACTCGACCCGTCGCTGTACGAGAAGTACGGTGGCATCAAGCCCGAGGCGATGGTCGAGAGCGCGCAGCGCGAGATGGCCTACTTCCACGAAGTCGACTTCGATCTGATGAAGATCAGCGTCAAGGCATCGAACGTGCCGTTGATGGTCGAGGCGTATCGTCAGCTCAGCGAGGTCACTGATGTGCCGCTGCACCTCGGCGTGACCGAAGCTGGGCCGCCCCCCGCCGGGTTGGTGAAGGCCACGGCCGGCATCGCCACGCTGTTGATGGAAGGCATCGGCGACACCATCCGCTACTCGCTGACCGCAGACCCGGTCGAAGAAGCACGTGCCGGGCGACAGTTGCTCGAGGCCCTCGGTCTGCGTGAACGCAAGAACATCGATCTGATCGCCTGCCCCAGTTGCGGCCGTGCCGAGATCGACGTCATCGACGTGGCCAACCGGGCCATGCAGGCCTTCGGCGACCGCAAGATCCCGCTCCAGGTGGCCGTGATGGGCTGTGTGGTGAACGGGCCCGGCGAAGCGCGCGAGGCCGACCTGGGCCTCGCTGCCGGCAACAAGCGCGGCCACCTGTTCGTCAAGGGGCGCAACGTTGCCGTGGTGCCCGAGTCGGAGATGGTCGAAGCCCTCGTCGAGTGGGCCGAGTTCATCCACGAGCACGGCACCGATGCGGCCATCGCTCGGGTCGACACCGCGTTGGCAGAGCGCGAAGCTGCCAAGGACCGCGCCAAGTTGATGAACGAGCAGGGCGACGACGTCAACCACTCGCAGGAACGCATCGTTGAAATCAGACGAACCACAGCCCACTAGTTGGGTCGGGCGATAGTCTCCGCGGTATGACGGTAGCAATGCACGACGTACCGCATCGCCTCACCTGGGAGGCCTTCATCGAGCTGCCTGAAGCGCTCCTCCGTCACGCCGAGTTGCACGATGGCGAGGTAGTCGAGATGGCTTCTCCAGACCGACCCCACCAGCTCACGCTGGTCAATCTGATCATGGCGCTCGGCCCGTGGGTGCGCGAGCACGGCGGCGAGCTCGTGCCCGACCCGCACGTACGCATCGCCGACTACTGGGGCTACCAGCCCGATCTTGCCTACTACGCACCTGATCGGGTGCCAGGGTCGGGGTATTGGAAGCTGGCCCCGAATCTGGCGGTCGAGATCCTGTCGCCGTCGACGCGCCGCAAGGATCTGCTGCGCAAGCCGACCCACTACTTCTCCGTGGGCGTGCAGGAGCTGTGGCTCGTCGACTGTGACGAGCGTGTCTTTCACGTGCTGCTCCCCAGCGGTGAATGCCACGAGTGGGTCGACGGCGACTCTGTCTCGTCGCCGTTGCTTCCGGGCTTCGAGGTCGCTGTCACCGACCTGATCTCGCAGGTTTCATGACGCCACACGAACATCCGTTGTTCGAGTTCGACCCATCGCACGAGGCGGTGATCAACCCGTCGATCCACAAGCCGATGTTGGGCTTTCCATCGCGGGCAGTGATGTGCTGGTTCGGCAACGTCGTGCGTGATCGCACGATCGATCTCGAGCCCGTCCACAACGTGCCGTTCGAGCATGGCGATCATGCGATCTGCATCATCGAGCACAAGGGGTACGACGTTGCGCTGGTCAGTCCCGGGGTCGGCGCACCCGCCGCGGTCACCTCGTTGGAGGTCGTGATCTCGCTCGGTGCAACACAGATCATCGGCTGTGGCGGCGCCGGCATCGTTCGCGCCGGGTTCGACGTGGGCCATGTGATCGTGCCGACCGGTGCGATCCGCGACGAGGGCACCAGCTACCACTACGCGCCGGCCGACGCCGCGGTGCTCCCGCACCCGCGAGCCCTCACGGCGATCGACGACGTGTTGAGCGAAGCCGGGGTCCCGCACGACCGTGGCCTGACCTGGACGACCGATGCATTCTTTCGTGAGACCCCGGCCAAGGTGGCCCGGCGACGCGAGCAGGGGTGCATCACGGTGGAGATGGAGGCTGCCGCGATGTTCGCGGCTGCGGCGTTCCGTGGTGTCGTCTACGGCCAGCTGCTCTACGCCGGCGACGACGTCAGCGCCAACGAATGGGATCATCGCCATTGGGAATCCCAGACCTCGGCCCGCGACCGCCTGCTCGACCTGGCCCTCGACGCCGTCATTCGCCTCTAGCTCTAGATCGGCTCCTGAACGACGAAGATGGACGTGGGGCCGGCCAGGTTGGTGGTCTCTCCATCCGCCAGGAACTGACATTCGCCGCGGCGCGCACCGCTGACGAACAGCACCAGCTCGCGTCCGACCGCTTGGTGGCGACGCCGCGCCCCGGCCCGAATCTCGCACCGCGACAGCGCGAATGGCGTGTCCGGTGTGTTCGGCGTGAGGTAGCGCCACCAACCGGGCTCGGACTCCACGGCACGGACGACCGGCTGTTCCAACGGTTCGAAGTCGAGCACGTCGAGCAACTCCTCGATGTCGACGTGCTTCACCGTCATACCGCCGCGCACGACGTTGTCGCTGTTGGCCATCACTTCCACTCCGAAACCCCGGAGGTAGGCGTGCAGGTTCCCGGGGCCGAGGAACACGGCCTCGCCGGGGCCGAGCAACACCCGGTTGAGCAACAGGGTCACGGCGACCGATGGGTCGTCGGGGTAGGCGTCGGCGAGTTCGGCGACCAGGTTGGCCTCGACCCCGTCGTGCCGTCGGCAGGCGGCGATCGTCGACGTGATGTCGAACTGGCGGCGATACACGGCCTCGACGGTCGTGGCGAGCTTATTGTGCTGTAGCGATTCGGCCAGGTCGTGGGCCTCGATGTCGTGGAGCAACGCAATGGTTTCGTCGATGGGACGAAAGCCGCACAGCGTGTCGAACGTCGTGAGGGCGCAGAGCATCTCTGGCTTGGCGAACCGATCTCGGTAGGTGCGTTGCGGCGAGTCTCGAGCGATGCCGAGCTGTTCCTCGTGCTCGTAGCCCGACTCGGCCCGGAGATGATCGGGGTGGGTTTGCAGCGAGAGTGGTTGCGCCGCAGCCATCAGCTTCAACAGGTAGGGAAGCTCGCCGGCGATCGACTGCAGCGGCGACCCATCGTCGACGGTCGAGGGAGCGAGCGGGTGCGTGCCCATCCACCACTCGGCCCACGGTTGGCCATCGGGCTGCTCGCCGACCATGTCGGGGATCGCCGACATGTCTCCCCATGCGTAGTGCTGCGCCCGCCCGTGGACCATGTGCATGCTTCGACACGCTAGTTGCGAGAGGGGCTACCGTTCCGTCGTTGCCTTCCAGATCCCGAGGTGTGCCATGCAGAACAAGATCCTGTTGACCGAAGACCAGATCCCGACGCAGTGGTACAACGTCATTCCCGACCTGCCGTCACCCCCTCCGCCACCGCTGCACCCCGGCACGATGCAACCGGTCGGGCCCGACGATCTCGCCCCGCTGTTCCCGATGGCGCTGATCATGCAGGAGGTCACCCAGGACAGCTACGTCGACATCCCCGGCGGCGTGCTCGATGTGTACCGGCTGTGGAGGCCGTCGCCGCTGTTCCGCGCCCACCGCCTGGAGAAGGCGCTCGACACCCCGGCGCGGATCTATTACAAGTACGAAGGTGTCAGCCCGGCAGGGTCGCACAAGCCGAACACGGCGGTGCCGCAGGCGTACTACAACCACCAAGAGGGCATCACCAAGCTGACCACCGAGACGGGTGCGGGCCAATGGGGCACGGCGTTGGCGTTCGCCACCGCCCAGTACGGCATCGAGTGCGAGATCTGGCAGGTGGCGGCGTCGTATGTCGCGAAGCCGTACCGCCGGGTGATGATGGAGGTCTACGGGGCCACGGTGCACTCCAGCCCGTCGAACGTGACCGAGTACGGCCGGTCGCTGCTGGCCCAAGACCCCGATCACCCGGGCAGCCTCGGCATCGCAATCTCCGAGGCGGTCGGGGCCGCAGTTGCAGACCCCAAGACCCGGTACGCACTGGGCAGTGTGTTGAACCACGTGCTGTTGCACCAGACGGTGATCGGCGAAGAGGCATTGCTGCAGCTGGCAATGGTGGGGGAGACCCCCGATCTGTTGGTCGGATGCACCGGTGGTGGCTCGAACTTCGGTGGCCTGGCCTTCCCGTTCCTCCGTGAGAAGCTGGCCGGGCGCATGAACCCCACGATCCGATGCGTGGAACCGGCGGCGTGCCCGAGCCTGACCAAGGGCGAGTACCGCTACGACTTCGGCGACACC
>JANMNE010000308.1:0-6732 GCA_031373785.1 Ilumatobacteraceae bacterium | reverse complement strand
GGAGTACCTGGTGCAGGGCACGCTGTACCCCGACGTCGTCGAGAGCGGCGGTAGCGACGGCACGGCGGCGGTGATCAAGAGCCACCACAACGTCGGCGGCCTGCCCGATGACATGACGTTGCAGCTCGTCGAGCCGTTGCGGACGCTGTTCAAGGACGAGGTTCGGCGCCTCGGCCACGAGCTCGGCCTGCCGGACGAGATCGTCTGGCGTCAACCCTTCCCCGGGCCGGGCCTCGGCGTGCGGATCATCGGCGAGGTCACACGCGAACGCGTCGCGATCCTGCAACTCGCCGACGCCATCGTGCGCCAAGAGATCCACAACGCCGGGCTGGACAGGGAGCTGTGGCAGGCGTTCGCCGTGCTGGCCGACATCCGCTCGGTTGGCGTCATGGGCGACGAGCGCACATACGGCCACCCGATCATCATCAGGGCCGTGACCAGCGACGATGCGATGACGGCGGACTGGGCGAGGTTGCCGTACGACCTGCTGGAGACAATGTCGAATCGGATCATCAACGAGGTCAAAGGGATCAACCGCGTGGCCTACGACATCACGTCGAAGCCGCCGGGAACCATCGAGTGGGAGTGACGAGGGCGCAGCGTCCGTCGGAGTGACATCGACCGCGATTCGACATCGGTTCGTAATAATTGGTAGGCTGGCTCCCGCGTGCGGTTCAGGGGCATCCATCTTCGATCTCTCGCGGCCGCGCTGGCGGTCTGCAGTGTGCTGTCGACGGTCACCGTCGCCAGCGCCGACAGCGTCGGGAGCCAAAAGCAGAAGGTCGCGCAGCTCGCCGACCAGCTCGACAACCTCGACAACCGCCTCGGTCAACTCGACGAGGACTACGGCGCGGCGCAGGACAAGAAGGCGCAACTCGACCAGGAGATCGCCGAATCGCAAGCCCGCATCGCCCAGCAGGAGGCCCGACTCGGTCAGCTGGCCGGTGTGCTCGGCGACATCGCCGTCGACAAGTACGTCACCGGCAGCGCACTCGAGCTGAGCCCGCTGTTCTCCAATGCCGCGGCGTATTCCGAGGCCGAGCAGAAGGATTCGCTCAGCCGGTTGGCGCTCGACAACGGCGCCGGCAGCACCGACGAGATGCTGGCACTCTCCGAAGATCTCGCCAAGGAGCAGACTTCGCTGGCACACAAGCAGCAGCAGGTAGCGGATCTGGTCGCGTCGCTCGACTCCAAGCTCGCCGAGGCCAACCAGTTGCAGACCGAGTACCAGCAGAAGCTGTCGTCGGCTCAGGCTGACCTCGGCGTCGCCATCGAGCAAGAACGCCAGCGCCGTGCCGAAGCCGCTGCGGCTGCCGACATCGCCAAGCAGAAGGCCGCGGCTGATGCCGCTGCCGCTGCCGAAGCGGCCAACCAGAAGAAGGCTGTATCAACCACGCCATCCGCGCCACGAGGTGGCGGAACCGGTGGCGGCTCCGGCGGCGGCACGACTCCCGCCGACCCGCCTGCCGGTGGTGGCTCTGGTGGAGGCGGCGGCTCTGGTGGAGGCAGTCCTGCCCCGCCCGTCTCGTCGCTTGCCGGCATTGCCGTGAACGCGGCGATGGGCCAACTCGGTGTGCCGTACCGGTTCGCTGCCGAGTCGCCCGGTACCGCCTTCGACTGCTCGGGTCTCACCAAGTACGCATGGGGTCAGGCCGGGGTGTACCTGCCTCACCAGTCCGGTGCCCAGTACGGATCCATTGCGCACATCTCGCAGAGCGAGATCCAGCCGGGCGACCTCATCTTCTACAAGGCGCCGATCGGCCACGTGGCGATGTACATCGGTGGCGGTTCGCTGATCCACGCGCCGCGTACCGGCGATGTCGTCAAGGTCGCTGCAGTCAACTGGGCTGCGGTGGTCGGAATCGGCCGACCGGGCTGACCACCGGTACGGTGTCGGCCTGTGCAGGGCATCGACACCGTTCGAGTCAGCGCATGGCTCGATGCGAACATCGCTGATGCCAGCGCGCCGTACGACTTCGCGCTGATCGCGGGAGGCCGATCCAACCTGACGTATGCAGTCACGGATGGCAACGGCCGGCGACTCGTGCTGCGCCGTCCGCCGCTGGCACAGGTGCTCGCCACCGCACACGACATGGCGCGCGAGCACCGCATCATCTCGGCGGTGGGTCGCACCAACGTTCCGGTACCTCGGGCCCTCGGTCTGTGCACCGACGACACCGTGAACGGCGCGCCGTTCTACGTGATGGGATTTGTCGACGGTGTGGTGCTCGACAGCCCCGAGCGGGCAGCGGCTCTGCCAGTTGCATTGCGGCCACAGGTCAGCGAGCACCTCGTCGACGTGCTGGCGGACCTGCATGCTGTCGACATCGACGACGTGGGCCTCGGCGATCTCGCCAAGCGGGAGGGCTACGTCGAGCGCCAGGTCAAGCGATGGTCCACCCAGTGGCAGCAGTCCAAGACCCGCGAGTTGCCGGCGATCGACGAGGTTGCCAGCGCCCTGCGCGACCACCTGCCCGTCCAGCAGGGCGTGTCCATCGCCCACGGCGACTTCCGTTTCGGCAACTGCCTCACCGACGTCGACCGTGGCCGGATCAGTGCCGTGCTCGATTGGGAGCTGTGCACCCTGGGCGACCCGCTCGCGGACCTCGGCTACCTCGGGGTGTACTGGTACCAGGGCGACCCGACGACGGCACGCGCCAACGACCCGACGTCGGCGGGCGGCTTTCCGGCGTTCGCTGATCTCGTCGAGCGCTACGCCCGCCGGACCGGTCGTGATGTCAGCGGCATCGGCTACTACATCGCGTTCGGGTGTTGGAGGCTTGCGGTGATCAGCGAGGGGGTGTATTCAAGGTACGTGCACGGAGCGATGGGTGAAGGCGGCGAGGTCGACTTTGCCACGTTCAAGGAGGCCACCGAATCACTGGCCGAGCGGGCCCGCGAGGCGATCCAGCAGTGGGCATGACCAACGCGCTCGATGGTTGGGAACGAGGCGAGTTCACCGCGGACGGTCGCACGCGGGTCGTGTTTCGCCGCGGCTCGGGCCCCGGCGTGATCGTGATCCACGAGGTCCCGGGCATCACCCCGAAGGTCGCAGCGTTCGCCAACGACGTGGTCGCCGCCGGGTTCACGGTGGTGATGCCGTCGCTCGTCGGCACACCCGGCCGCGCCCTGTCGGCGCCCTACGGCGCATCGTCGATGTTCAAGGTGTGCGTCGCCCGAGAGTTCACCAACTGGGCGTTGCACCAGACGTCGCCGATCATCTCCTGGCTCCGCGCTCTGGCAGCCGACCTGCACGCGTCCACCGGTGGCCCCGGTGTCGGGGCGGTCGGCATGTGCTTCAGCGGTGGTTTCGCGCTCGGGATGATGGTCGACTCCGTGATGGTCGCCCCCGTGCTGGCTCAGCCGTCGATGCCGTTCGCGTTGGGCAAACCGGCGCGGCACGCCGATCTCAACCTGTCACCCGCCGACGCCGAGCGGGTCGCCGAACGTGCTGCCACCGGGTGCGAAGTGCTCGGGCTGCGGTTCAGCGATGACAAGTTGGTGGGCACACGATTCGACTCGCTGCGGGCCCTGCTCGGCGACGCCTTCATAGCCGTCGAACTGCCGAGCACCTCGAATCGTGATCACTCGGTGCTGACCGAGCAGCGCGACGAGGCCTCCGTGCAGCGGGTCATCGACTTCCTCGGCGCCAAGCTGCTGCGCTGACCCCCGTCGCACCCTCGGCACGCTGTCAGGGGAGGCCGAGGGCGTCGCGGACGTACTGCTTGGCGGCGGCGTAGTCGGCCTTGCCGTTGGGGGCTCGCGGGACCTCGGCGACGAACACGACCCGCTTGGGCGCCTTGTAGCGGGCGAGTTGCGTCTTGACGTGGGCGATGACAGTGGCCTCGTCGAGCGGAGTGCCGTCCGTGGCGGCGATCGCGGTGACCGCCTGGCCGAACCGGTCGTCATCCACACCGACGACCAGGCAGTCGAGCACACCGGGTACACGCTTGACCGCTTCCTCGACCTCCTCGGGGAAGATCTTCTCGCCACCGGAGTTGATCACCTGGCTGCCTCGGCCGAGCAGGATCAAGGTGCCGTCGGCCGCGACCTTGGCCAGGTCGCCGGGGAAGGCGTAGCGCACACCGTCGACGGAACGGAAGGTGCGCTCCGTCTTGCCGGGGTCCTTGAAGTACCCGATCGGCACGAATCCTCCGGCGGCGACCAGACCGATCTCGTCGGAACCGGGCGTCACTTCCCGTCCGTCCTCGGCGAACACCTTGGTCGTCGGGTTCTGGGTGAACTTGGCCGTCTCGGTGGAGGCGCCACGGGTGCTCATCTGGTTGCCCATCGATCCCTCGGTGGACCCGATGGCATCGAACAGCACGACGTGCGGGATGCGTTCCAACAGTTGTTCTTTGACCTCGGTCGTCCACATCACGCCCGACGACAGGATGACCGCGACGCTGGACAGGTCATACGGCTCGCCGCGCCCGGCAGCTTCGTCGATTGCCGCGACGAGCGGTTTGGCGAACGCATCGCCGACGATCACCAGCGACGTCGCCCGTCGCTCCTGCGCGGTCCGCAGCACCTCGTGCGGGTCGAGCGTGCGACTGGTGAGCGTGATCACCTCGCCGCCGGTGAGGTGTGCGGCGAATGCCCCCAGCCACAACCCGGTGCCGTGCATCAACGGCGCGCACGGGATCGCGATCATCCGGTTGCCCGCTTCGGTGATCGCCTGCACCACTGGCGCAACCTCCTCGCCGGTTCGTGGCACGCGTTGACCGAGGAACGGGAAGCCGGAACGGAGGAACAGACCGACGTGCGAGGCCATGTCGTACATCACGCCCTTCGGCATGCCCGTGGTTCCGCCCGTGTAGAGCATGTAGATGTCGTCCTCGCTCCGCACGATCCGCTCCATCGGGTCATGTGTTGCCAGCACCGAGTCGTACGACACGGAGCGGTCCAGCCCGCTGGGACCGGCGTCGTCGACCTCGATCAGGAGCTTGAGCTTGGGGAGCCGATCGATGATCTGCCCGACGTGCGCGGCGAGCGACGAGTGGAACACGAGCGCCTCGGCATCGGCGTTGTCGAGGAGGTACCACAGCTCGTCGTCGAGGTACCGGTAGTTGACGTTGACCGGCACACCGCGAACCTTGAATGCCCCGTACTGCGCCTCCAGGTATTCGTTGCCGTTGTACATGTACAACCCGATCTTGGAGTCATGGCCAAGACCGGCCGCGGCGTACGCGGCGGCGAGCCGCGCGGCGCGGTCGTCGTACTCGGCCCATGTCCGGATCGTGGCTCCGTGCACCACAGCGGTCGACTCTGGAATGGTGTCGGCGATGGACTCCCAGATGGTGGCGTAGTGCAGCTCCATGGCGGGGAGCGTAGGTGATCACTCGGCGATGCAGAGAGTGTCGAACGACGACGTCGGGGTGCCGTCGCGGATCGGCGTGCAGTCGTCGGGGAAGTCGAGCGACCATGTCGCGTGGCGGGCGACGACCCCCGCCAGGAACTCGTCGAGCCGAGGCAGCGCGGCGTCGGCGACGTCGTGCAGCACCACGACCGACCACGAGTGGCCGTCGATCCCGTCGAGCGCGTGGCCGACCCAGCCGGCCGGATCACGCCAGTCGCCCGGCAGCACGTTCCACAGCACGCACGTGTACTGCAGCTGACGAAGTGTCGCCGCGCCGAACCCGCTCATCAACCGATCGTCGATCACGCCGCCTGCGCCGTACGGGCGGAAGAGCAGCCCATCGCCACCCGCCCCGTCGACCTCGGCGCGCGTGCGGGCGAGCTCCTCGGCGACCACCGCGTCGTCGGCTCCGCCGAACTGGACCGAATGGCTCCAGGTGTGCCCACCGAGCTCGTGGCCTGCATCGACGATGCTCCGCCCGAGCACCTGGCCTTGCGGTGTGGCCAGCTTGCGCCCGATCGCGAAGAAGGTGGCGGGGACCCCGTGCGCGGCGAGGAGATCGAGCACGGGCTCGGTGACGCCCGGCGTCGGACCGTTGTCGAACGTGAGTGTGACGATCGGCGACGTCATTCGGGGCGCTCGACCAGCCCACTCGGATGGCGAGCGAAGCGTTCCGGCTCGCCGCCATGTACCGGGCCATCGGCATCCCACGGCCAACCACCGAAACCGGTCCGCTGATAGTCGGCGAATGCCTGCTCGATCTCGGCTTGGGTGTTCATCACGAAGGGTCCGTATTGGGCGACCGGCTCGCCGATCGCGCGTCCTTGCAGGACCAGGCATTCGACCGGCGTGTCGCCGGCGCGTACCTCGACCTCGGTCTCGCTGCGCACGACGGCCCCGGTCGATGCGCCGAGCTGATGCTCGCCGATCGACAGCGATTCGCCCTCGAAGAAGTACACGATTCGTGTCACGTCACGGTGCAGGGTCGGGGGTATGGTCCATGCTGCGCCGGGATCGAGGCGCAGGACCCAGATCGCCACCTCGGCGTCGTCGCGTGACGCCCACGAGTTCGGTGGAGGTGATGCGGGCTTGGCATCGCCCACGCTGCCCGCAACGACGGTGACACTGCCACCGTCGAACTCCACCACGGGGATGTCGGGTGCCCACAACATCGTGAAGTACGGCTCGACCATCTTGTCGCTCGACGGCAGGTTGAGCCAGATCTGGAAGAGCTCGGTCGGGTTCGGCTCGACCGTGTCGACGAGCGGGAACATCTCGCTGTGCACGATGCCCGCGCCGGCGGTGAGCCACTGCGCATCGCCGCGACCGAATCGCGCCGTCGCACCGAGCGAGTCGCTGTGATCGATCAGCCC
>JANMNE010000216.1:0-2375 GCA_031373785.1 Ilumatobacteraceae bacterium | reverse complement strand
TGCCGTGCCTACAACAAGCCAGCGATGACCCGATTCGGGCGTGATTCTCGCCTCGTCGAAACGACGAAGGCCCAGGTGACACGGGCGACGGTGGCTAGAACATCAGCCTGGTTCTACGCGACAAGCTGATGTTCTCGCCTGGGTCCGCCACCGCCTGGGTGGTCCCCGCGATCCTCCCGGCTGGTGTTGGTGTTGAGAGGCCTTCGTGTGTAGCGGCACAGACGAGCGACTGTGCGTTGTCGATTCAGGGCGATCGCTCGTAGGTGGTGTGGCGTCCTGGCCCGCCGTGTTGGGTCACGAGGCCGGCCGAGCGCAGTGACGTCAGCCGTTTGCGTACGGCGTTGACAGTGATCGCCAGCTGCTCGGCGAGCTCGCCGACGGGTCTTCGGGGTCGTCAACAGTTCGAGCAGTTCGGATTGTTCGGGTCCGATTCGGCGCGAAGGTTCGGTCGGCGAGGGTGCCCGAATGGCCGATTGTCGTCGGATCGTGACCGTGAAGGTGATGCCTTGGTCGTAGAAGTCGAGGTCGGGCATGCCAGCGTCTCGCACCGCCGCCAGGGCTGCGGGGATGCCGCTGGCGAGCGCCTCGACCACGTTGCCGTCGTCGGTCCGGATGAACTTGCAGATGTCGACGAGCCGGCGATTGCGAGCAGACGTCAACGGGTGAACTCCTAGCCGATCTGCGGTCACGCCGTAGAGGCCGCCGGGATTGGTCAACCGGAATGCGTCGGGGGTGAGGCGACATTCGATCGAGCGAGACGTCGACCACTCGGCGAGGTCCCGGTGTACGAGCGCGTTGGAGATCAGTTCTCGAACGGCGACGGCGGGCGGGTCGAGGAACTCGCGGACGTGGCCGCTCGCAGGGTCGGTGACCAGCCGGCGACGGCTGTTGCGCGCAGTCCAGGCCACAGCGTCCTCGAGTCCGTCAGGTTGACACGAGGGTTCGATCCGTCACTGCATGCTGGATGCACACGAGATGATCCACGGCTCGGAACTCGACGATGAGAGTTGCGACTTACACCGCGACAGCGAGAATTCCGTAATACATACGGTCTTATATACACGGTGTGTTATCGGTTCATATCGACAGAAGTGATGATGTCGACACGAGCCCGTTACCGGCCACGATTCGCCACACAACCGCAGCTGCTGGGCCGGCTGTCAGCAGCTACAGCTCGTCAAGACCTCCGCGCGAACCAGCGGCAACCGACGTCAGTCGTTCCAAGTGATCGACGGCTGCGAGGTGTCGGCAAGACCCGTGCTCCTCGACCGTTACGCGGCGATCGCCATTGAACGCGACCCGCCCGCTGGCGGCCATGTGCCTCTGCCGACTGATGGCAAGGTGAACGCCGAGAGTGACCAGCTGGCGCGGCCGTGATCGCGGGCATACCGGCACTTTCGGGCGTAGGGCGGGCACCCGATCGATGGTGTTATGGGCTCCTTTGGCGAAGCAGTTCCCCTGAAGTGTGCGGGGTCTCAAGCAGCCGTTCCGCGCTCAGTCGGGAAGGGCCACGCCGGACGCGCCGTTCGGAACGTCTCACCTACATGGGGCAGCGCGGAGTTCTGCGGCGTTGTCGCGACACTGGGGGCGCAGGAGGATCACGACCGTCCGATTCCCGCCGACTCTAGGCCGGGAATGTTCATTGGTTCCCTGGCTGCTGCTCCTGGCATTTCCTTTCGACTGCGGGCCCGTCGCCGGCTGGCGGACGCGTTGGCGGATCACGTCGTTGTAGTAGGTCCTACAACGGCGGCGGCGGGTGGTCGTTCAGCTGCTGACCCGGAATTGACCCATCAGCCCTTTGTCTTCGTGTTCCAGGATGTGGCAGTGGAAGACGTAGGTGCCGGTGAAGTCGACGAATTTGATGAGGATTTTCGCACTGCTCCAAGCCGGTACGTTGACTGTCTCTTTCCACTGGTTGGCGTTCGCCGGTGGCGCGCCGCGGCCGATGCTGAGAACTTGGAAGTTGATGTCGTGCAGGTGAATCGGGTGGTCCTGGCCGGAGCGGTTGTCGAAGGTCCTGGTCTCGGTGGCGCCGAGCTTGACGTCTGCGTCGATTCGAGTCATTCCGTAGACCTGGTTGTTGAACGTCCAGGTGCCGTTGTTCTGGGCGATGGTGAAGGTGCGGTTTACTGTCGAGTCGGCGGGGTTGAGCGCAGTGAAGGGGCGCAGCGTGGCGGGCACCGTGCTGGTGTCGGTGACCGCGGTGTTGACGTCGAATCGCATCAGGTCAGCGCTGTTGTAGCCCGAACCGTTCTGTAGCGTGACCGACGTTCCGACGGCGAGCTTGGAGAAATCGATCACGATGTCAGCGCGTTCAGCTGGCGCAAGCGTGATCGAGGTCAAGGAGAGCGGAGCGGAGCGGAGTCCGGACTCGT
>JANMNE010000177.1:0-1914 GCA_031373785.1 Ilumatobacteraceae bacterium | reverse complement strand
GTCCATCAGTTGCCCGTCCTCCTGACGATCGAGGATGTGGCCGAGCATCTCGGCGTGACCGTTCGTCACGTCCGACGGCTCGTCGCAGAGAGACGCATTCCGTTCATCAAGTGGGGTCACCTCCTACGGTTTGACCCATCTCAGATCGCCGAGTGGCTGACATCGCGGCAAGTTCCCATCACAACTGGGACTCGGCTGCCGACGGGAGCTGCAAGATGATGGTGGCTCAGCGGCGTTGACGATCAAACTGCAGCAGCACGGTTGTATCCAGCTGTCCCAAGCCTCATGCACAGCCGGCGAAAGCCAGAGCTCATCCCACACCCCGAGCAAGAGTTCCCGGTTGACGAACGCGACAACGTCGGCCGTCGAGCCCTCGGTCAGCACGATCTGGTACATCGACCTCAATCGAGCACGTTTCGACAGATCGAAACGATTGTTGTCGTCGCTCCAATAGAGATGAAACGGAAGCTCGACAACCCCTTCGATCGGACCCGACGATCCCTCCCACCGAGCGTGAGGCTCGCTGGATCGCCATCGGCTCGTCGGCCGCGGATCACCTCCCAGCGATGTCATCTACGGAAACGCTACGTCACGACATCAGGCGGGCGGCTCGACCAACCTGGTGTTGCACCGTGGCGATCGGTGATACACTTGGGCAATGCCAACTGTTCGTCCTCGCCATCTGCTCACTGAAACCGACGACCTCGCCCATGCGATCGACGCCGCGGCTGCTCTGTATCCGGGAGAGACTCGCGCCGACGTCCTGCGTCATCTCGTTCAACTGGGTGCCGAGACGATCGCCGAGCAGCAAGGCCGACATCGGGACACCGTGCGCGACCACGCCGGACGCTTCCCGGGTCTGTACTCGGCGGGCTACCTCGATGAGCTCCGTGAGGACTGGCCGGAATGATCGTCGTCGATGCCAGCGTGCTGATCGCCTTCCTCGACCCGAACGACGCTCACCACTCAGCCGCCGTCGAGATCCTGGAAGAGGCCTCGCCGCCGCTGTTCGTGCACCCGATCACAGCGGCAGAAGTGCTCGTCGCTGCCGTACGCAATGATGTCGCAGACGCGGTCTGGGCTGATCTGCGGGCCATCGGTGTCGAGCTCGACGACACACCGATCGATCCGTTGTTGCTCGCCAGACTTCGCGTCAAGACCCGCTGCAAGATGCCAGACTGCTGCGTCCTCGCCAGTGCCGCCACGCGCAACACAGCGGTGGCGACCTTCGACGCACAGCTCCGACGGCACGCCGATGGTGATCTGTCGTGAGCGGCGTGAAGTTCAACCGCCGCTGAAGTCGGCCTTCACCACGACCCTTGCGCGGCGCTCGGTGGCTTCCTGGAACGAGCGGTCAAATGATTCGGCGATGGCCCCGTCCAGTTCGGGGAACAGGTGGCCGTATCGGTCGAGGGTCACGTTGATCGACGAATGACCCATCCTCGACTGAATCGCTTTCGGGTGGGCGCCGGCCGCGATGGCGAGCGCGACACTCGTGTGTCGGAGGTCGTGGAAACGGCACGACACTCCGGCCGCTTTCTGTGCCTTGGAGAAGTGGTGCGTCAGGAAACTCGACGCTGACAGCGGATTGCCTGCGGCGTTGGCGAACACCAAGGCATCTGGACCCGCCTGCGCGAACGACTCGGAGGTGGGCGGCCAACAGTGAGGCGGTGAATGGCGAGATCGTGATTGAACGAACACCAGCCGCCGTCTTGGGCTCCTTGCGCAAGAACGACCGGTCCTCCAGCTGGACGAGCTGGTCCGTGACTCGGAGACGTTGCCGAGAGGGTCCGAGAATCGAGCTCGGTACTTCCCCCGCTGTTTCTGGATGTAGGCCATGATCCCTCCCGAGGCGTGAGCGAGGCGTGGGTGAGGCGCGTTCTCGCGGTTTTCCAGGGTTCTTGGAGGTCAATG
>JANMNE010000173.1:0-6767 GCA_031373785.1 Ilumatobacteraceae bacterium | reverse complement strand
AACACCTCGAACTCGTTGCCGAAGCCCCAGTTGCCGATCTTCTTGCCGGCGAAGTCAGCCGACGACGTGATGCCCTTGTCCTTGAAGCTCACCTGCAGCGTGCCCGAGCGTTGGAACACCTGGGCGATGTCGACGATGTTGGCACCGGCCTCGCGGCTGGCGAGCGCCTTGGGCACCCAAGCGATCGCGAAGTCCGCGTCGCCGTTGGCCAGGACCGTCTGCGGGACGATGTCGACGGCGCCTTCGAGGATCGTGACGTCGAGGCACTGGTCCTTGTAGAAGCCTTGATCGATCGCCGCGAAGTAGCCGGCGAACTGGGCCTGCGTGACCCATTGCAGTTGCAACTTCACCGGCGTCGGCGTGGTGCAATCTGTACCGGCCCCTGCGGCCTCGGTCGCAGTCGGCGCCGCTGTTGCCGCTGGGGCTTCGGTCGCAACGGGTGCCACCGTCGCCGCCGGTGCAGCGGTGCCCCCCGCCGCCGTGGTCGCCGATGAACTGGTGCTGTCGCTGCCGCAGGCGACGGCGACGAAAGACAGCGCAACGGCAGCAGCGATTGCACCCTGGATTCGTTGTTTCCTCATTGCTCTTTTCCTCCCCCTATGGACTGGTGTCCAATAGGTCTTGTGTGCGGCACGTGAAATCACGAGCCGTCTCGATTTCGTTGTGCCCCGCCGCCAGGCGTGACCACGGTCTCCAAGGTGATGGAGATCAGGTAGAACGCCAGACCCAGCAGACAGGCACCGAGGACGTACGCCCAACCGACGGCGTTCTTCGAGTTGGCGATGTTGCTGGCGATCCGACTACCCAAACCGTTCTGTGCCCCACCAAAGTACTCGGACACATAGGCATAGATGACCGACAGCGGCGCGGCGATCTTCAACGCGGTGAAGAGGTACGGCACTGCGTTGGGGACTCGCACCTTGCGCATGACCTCCCAGTTGCTCGCCGCGTAGGAACGCATCAGTTCGGCATGCGTCGGGTCGACCTGGCGCAGACCTTTGGCGACGTTCACCAGCACCACGAAGAACACGACCAGCGTGACCATCAGGCGCCGAGGCACCTCGCTGGTCGTCGAGAACATGTTGTTGAACACCGACACGAGGACGAACGCCGGGATCGCGTTCACTGCGATCGACATCGGGGTGACCAGTTCATCGAGCACCTTGAACCGGCTCAAGAGGAACGCGATCAACACGCCGACGATCGAGCCGATGAGCAGCCCGAACGCGGCGTTGGTGCCCGAGACACGCATCGCTTCCCAGATGTTGCCCCAGTTGTCGACGAAGCGGGAGCCGATGTCGCTCGGCGGCACCAGGAAGTAGGGCTTGAGATCGAAGCCGCGCACGATCGCTTCCCAGAAACCGAGCAGCAACACGCCGAACAGCAGCGGTGGGAGCAACCCGGATGCGACAGTCGCGAATCGGCGGCTCATCGGTCTTCGATCCCTCGCGCCGTGGGCTCGAACTCTGCGCCTCGCAGCGCTTCGCGGACCTCGGTGATCTTGGCGAAGAACGACGAGTCCTCACGGGTGTCTTCGGTACGGTGCTCACCCAGCGACACATCGACGAGCTTGGTGATCCGACCAGGGCGCGGCGACATCACGACAACCTGAGTCGACAGGTAGACCGCCTCGGGTATCGAGTGAGTCACGAAGATCACCGTGGTGCCCGTGCTGGCGCAGATGCGCAGCAGCTCGGCTTGCATGTGCTCGCGGGTCATCTCGTCGAGCGCCCCGAACGGTTCGTCCATCAAGAGCAGCGGAGGGTGTGCTGCAAGGGCGCGGGCGATCGCAACGCGCTGCTGCATTCCACCCGAGAGCTGCCATGGCATGTGCCCCCCGAACTCGGGCAGCTTGACGAGGTCGAGCATCTCCTCGGCACGGGCTCGGCGCTTGGCGCGATCCCAGCCTTTCAGCTCGAGCGGCAACTCGATGTTCTTGGCGACGCTGCGCCAGTCGAACAAGCCGGCCTGCTGGAACGCCATCCCGTAGTCCTGATCGAGGCGAGCTTGCTTGGCCGTCTTTCCGTTGACCGTGATCGAACCCGCAGTGGGCTCGGTGAGGTTGGCGATGAGTCGCAGCAGCGTGCTCTTGCCGCACCCCGACGGACCGATCAACGTGACGAATGCTCCCGGCTTGATCACCAGATCGATGTCGACCAACGCATCGACCTGGCTGCTCTTGGCCGGGTTGAACACCTTCTTCACACCGCTGACCTCGACCGCGTTCATGCCGCGACCTCCCGCGGACGATTGCGCATCAGTGCCAGGTCGACGATCGACACCAACCCGGCCATCACCAGGCCCAGGACCGCAGCGCCGATGACGGCGGTGTACACGATCGCCGGATCACTGGTGGTGGCCCTGGCGAACTCGATCACGAGCCGGCCGATTCCTCCGCGGAGGCCGATCGAGATCTCCGAGACCACGACGCCGATCACTGCGCCGGCGGCACCCAACTTCAACGCAGGGATCATGTACGGCAACGCGGCCGGGAAGCGCAACTTGAACAACGTGCTCCGCCACGGTGCGGCGAGACTGTCCATCAACTCGAGCGATGATGCCGACGGAGATTGCAGGCCGCGCAGCGTGCCGACGGCGATCGGGAAGAACGTGAGGAATGCACCCAACAACGAGGCCGACATCCACGGCTCCCACACGAAGCCCCCGACACGAAGCTTGCCGCCCCAGCTGCGGATCAGCGGCGCAAGGGCGATCAACGGAATCGTTTGCGAGATCACGAGGTACGGCAGCACGGCCCGAGCAGCGATCTTGAACCGCGTCATGATGACGGCCAGCAGCACCCCGGCGATCAATCCAAGGGCGAACCCGACGAGCACGAGACGGAACGAGTAGAACACCGCTCTCAGCACGACCGAGAACACCGATTCGTCCGATGACCTACTGATCGGATCGCTGAATCGCGAGACGATGTCTGACACGTGGGGCATCACCCGATCCTTGGCGCGCGGCAGGATCTTCCAACCGAAGACTCGGCCGCCGTCTTGGGGCCCGAAGCGTTTGTACAGCTCCCACCCCGCGGCGACGAGCATCATCGAGAGCACGAACATTGCCGCCCGCCGGGCTCGGTGCAGATACGCCTGTCGCCGGCCCGCGGCGTTCACGCGACCCTCGGACTGCACGGCCAACTCAGCGGTCACGCCTTGGCCTTGACCGTTTCCGCGACCGCCGGCAGCACCTTCTCGCCGTAGACCTGCAGCGTGTGATCTTTGTCGTCGTGTTGCAGGTAGATGCTGAACTGATCGACACCGAGATCCTTCAGGGCCACCATGCGCTCGATGTGCTCTTCGACTGGGCCGACGATGCAGAACCGATCGACGATGTCGTCGGGGACGAACTGGGTGTGCACGTTGCCGGCCTGCCCGTGCTCGTTGTAGTCGTAGCCCTCGCGGCCCTTGATGTAGTCGGTCAGGGCCTGGGGCACCGCACCGCTGTGATCGCCGTATCGGGCGACGATGTCGGCGACGTGGTTGCCGACCATCCCGCCGAACCAGCGGCACTGCTCTCGGCCGTGAGCCAAGCCTGCCGCGGTTCCATCGGTGACGTACGCGGGCGCGGCGACGCAGATCGTGATCTCGGCGGGATCGCGGCCCGCTGCGGCGGCGGCATCGCGCACCGCCTTGATCGTCCACTCGGCAATCGACAGGTCGGCCAATTGCAGGATGAACCCGTCACCCACCTCGCCGGTGAGCGCCAGGGCCTTGGGCCCATATGCCGCGATCCAGACCTCGAGCGAACTGTCGATCGACCACGGAAATCGAAGTTGCGATCCCTTGTACTCGACACTCCGCCCGTTGGCCAGCTCGCGGATGACATGCACCGATTCGCGCAGCGTGGCCAAGGTTGTCGGCGCCCCGTTGGTCACGCGGACAGCGGAATCACCGCGGCCGATGCCGCACACCGTGCGATTGCCGAACATCTCGTTGAGCGTCGCGTACACGCTGGCAGTAACAGTCCAATCCCGAGTGGCCGGATTGGTCACCATCGGCCCGACGATCACCTTGCGCGTCTGAGCAAGGATCTGGCTGTAAATGACGTACGGCTCTTCCCAGAGAATGTGCGAGTCGAAGGTCCAGACATGCGTGAACCCGTACGCCTCAGCGCGGCGAGCCAGATCAACGACGCGCGCCGAAGGAGGGGTGGTCTGCAGTACGACCCCAAAGTCCATCTAGCCCCACTCCCCAGACTTGGTCGGCGATACCCGCTTCGGGGTGGTCCGTCGTTCGCTCCTCGACACGGTCGCCAAGCCCGGGCGACCTATCGTCTCGTCGTCGAACCACGGACCACCCCTCGCTAGACCACAGCCGAAGGGAATGTCTGCCGAGCGGAACAGGCGAGGCGACAGGCGAGACGGGGCTCGGGGTTCGATCACGAGACGGTAGGTCAGGGGTGGGTTTCCCCTGACCGTGTCGAGTGACGGACGCCGAGGCTCGGCGAAGCCGGGGGCGCGCCGGGGGCGGCTGACGACGCTCACCGGTTCTGGGGGAATCCGAGGTCGACGGTGCTGGTGCTGGGGTCGGGCCAACGTGAGGTCACGACCTTGGTCTTGGTGTAGAAGTTCACGCCTTCCGGGCCGTACATGTGGGTGTCGCCGAACAAGCTGGCCTTCCATCCTCCGAAGCTGTAGTAGCTGACCGGAACGGGAACCGGCACGTTGACACCGACCATGCCGACTTGCACGTCGAACTCGAACTGGCGAGCAGCGCCACCGTCGCGGGTGAAGATGGCCGTGCCGTTGCCGTACGGGTTGTCGATGATCAGCTGTAGCCCTTCCTGGTAACCGGCGATGCGCGTGACGGTGAGCACCGGGCCGAAGATCTCGTCGTCGTAGCAGGCCATGCCGGGCTTGGCGTTGTCGATCAGCGACGGCATCAGGAAGAAGCCACCACCCGGCGCGCCCTGGCGACCATCGACCACCAACGTGGCGCCCTCGCCTTCGGCGCCGCCGATGTACCCGGCGACCTTGTCGCGGTGCTCGCCGGTGATCAGCGGGCCCATCTCGCTCTCCGACTCGCTGGCCGGGCCGACCTTGATGGCCGGGATGCGGTCCTTGATCTTGTCGACCAGCGCGTCGGCGATCGACTCGCTGGCAAGCACGACCGAGATCGCCATGCAGCGCTCCCCCGCCGAACCGTAGGCAGCGCTGACGGCCGCATCTGCGGCCATGTCGAGGTCGGCGTCGGGCAGCACCAGCATGTGGTTCTTGGCGCCGCCGAGTGCCTGCACTCGCTTGCCGTTCTTGGTCCCCGTCTCGTAGATGTACTTGGCGATCGGTGTCGAGCCGACGAAACTGACCGCGGCGATGTCGGGGTGATCGAGGATCCGGTCGACAGCCACCTTGTCGCCGTTGACGACGCTGAAGCAGCCATCGGGAAGCCCGGCCTGCTTCAGCAGTTCACCGATGAACATGCTCGCCGATGGATCCTTCTCACTCGGCTTGAGCACGAACGTGTTGCCGCACGCCAACGCATTGGCGAACATCCACATCGGGACCATCCCGGGGAAGTTGAACGGGGTGATGCCGGCGACGACACCGAGCGGCTGCTTGATGCTGTACACGTCGATGCCGGTGCTGGCCTGCTCGCTGTACCCGCCCTTCAGCAGGTTCGGGATGCCACAGGCGAACTCGATGTTCTCGAGCCCGCGGGCCACCTCGCCAAGGGCATCGCCCAGCACCTTGCCATGCTCCTTGCTGATGAGAGAAGCGATCTCCTTGCGATTCGCATCGACCAACTCGCGCATGTGGAACATCACCTCGGCCCGCCGAGAAAGATTGGTAGCCCGCCAAGCCGGAAACGCCGCCTTCGCCGAAGCCACCGCAACGTCAACCTCAGCAGCGGAAGCAAGATCAACGGCCGAAGCCTGCTGCCCAGTGGCAGGATCCCAAACCACCGAAGTCCGCCCCGAGGACCCTTCCAGCACCTTCCCATCAACCCAATGCGAAATCCGATTCATTTCCAAAGCCTTCTTCCTGATCCGACGGCGAGGACGATTCGCCGAGTGTGTTGAGAGCCAGTCACCAAATCTCCGGTGCAACCGGAGATTTCGTGACTTGCCGAGAGGTGAGATGAGTGAGTGAGTGAGTGGTGAGTAGCGAGTGGCGGGCTCGTGGTTCGACGACGAGACAGTAGGCCGGGCGCATTTCCCGGCCGTGTCGAGGAGCGAACGCCGAGGCCGACAGGAGCGGGTCAGACGAGGTATTGGGAAAGTCCGCGTTTGATGAATTGACCATGACCCTTCCGACCCGTGTAGGTGTCGTTCTCAACAACAACGACTCCGCGCGACAAGACCGTGTCGACCTTGCCGTCAATAACCCACCCCTCCCAAGCCGAGTAATCCATGTTCATGTGATGCTTGTCGTTGATCCCGATCTTCGTCTTGGTGTTGGGGTCCCAGACAACCACGTCTGCGTCGCTGCCGGGGGCGATGACACCCTTCTTCGGGTACATCCCGAACATCCGCGCCGGAGTGGTGCTGCAGGTCTCCACCCATCGTTCGAGTGTCAACTCGCCGGCAACGACGCCTTGGTAGATCAGCTCCATTCGGTGCTCGACGCCGCCGATGCCGTTGGGGATGGCTGCGAAGTTGCCGACGCCCAGTTCCTTCTGGTCCTTCATGCAGAACGGGCAATGGTCGGTGCTGACAACGGCGAGCTCGTTCATTCGCAGGCCCTTCCACAGGTCGCCTTGATGGCCGTGACCCATCTGACCGATGTAGTCGGGGTCGTGGTCGCGACTGCGCACGGGAGT
>JANMNE010000010.1:0-27679 GCA_031373785.1 Ilumatobacteraceae bacterium | reverse complement strand
GGTGACCGCCGCTGCCATGGCGATCGCCGTCAGCGGGGCGACGTCGATCGGGCGATGGCTCATCTCGGTGGCGATGTCGCCGGGCCCGAAGTAGTGGTCCGATGTGAACAGCGTCGAGAAGCCGAGCTGCTCGGCGCGGTGCACGGTGTCGAACCACTCGGTGGCCGAGGTCGCCTCGAAGGCCTGGAGCCCGAATCGAAATGGTCGGGTTGGCATGGCGCCTACCTTTCTGGCCGGGCCAGTTCGTCGGCCGGCACGAATCGTGGCAGTGCCTGGCCGGTGTTGGCAGTGACGCCACCATCGACGGGAAGGGCGACGCCGGTGATGAACGATGCAGCGGGTGAAGCGAGGAAGACGATCGCCTCGGCGACCTCCGACGCCGTCGCCCAGCGTTGCATGGGCACGACGCGGCGCAGCAACTCGTACCGTTCGGGATGGGTCTCGGCCAGAAAGTCGGTCATGCCCATGAGGGTCGGGCCGGGGCACACGGCGTTCACCCGAATCCGGTCGGCGGCGACGTCGATGGCGACGCTACGAACCAGGTTGATCGCCCCGGCTTTGGCGGCCGCGTACGGCCAGCGGATCGGCTCGCCGGCCAGACCGGTGTTGCTTGCGGTCACGACGATCGCGCCCCCACCGGCGCGTCGCATGGCGGGCACGGCGTGGCGCATCCCGAACACCACCGAGCGCAGGTTGACGTCGAGCGACCGCTCCCAGATCTCCAGGTCGATCGTATCGATCTCACCCGAGGCGCGAACACCGGCGTTGAAGACCGCTACATCGAGTTGGCCGTAGACCGCCTCGGCGCGCCGCACCATTGCCTCGTTGTCGGTGTCGGAAGCGGCATCGGACACCATGGTCGTCACCCGCTCGGTGCCGTCGAGCACGGCCAATGCGTCGGCACTGAGGTCGGTCGCGACCACGGATGCTCCCCGGGCGAGCAGTGCGTGCACGGTGGCCAGACCGATGCCCGAGGCGGCGCCCGTCACGACCGCGACGGGGCTCCATTGGTCGCTCATCGCCTTCATCTTGTCGCACCGCCCGACCCCGACACCTACGCTGACGGATCGTGCGCTTCGGAGCAGTGTTTCCCACAACCGAGATCGGCAACGACCCCATGGTGGTCCGCGACTTCGCTCAGGCCATCGAGGGCCTCGGCTACGTCAGGCTCACCGCCTACGACCACGTGCTGGGGGCGAGCCACGCCGATCGCACGCCGCCCTTGACGGGCCCGTACACCGAGCATGACCCGTTCCACGAGCCGATGGTGCTGTTCGGCTACCTCGCCGGGCTGACATCGACGATCGAGCTGGCTACCGGCGTGATGATCCTGCCCCAGCGCCAGGCGGTGCTGGTGGCCAAGCAGGCGGCCGAGGTCGACCTGTTGTCCGGTGGCCGGCTGGTGCTCGGCGTCGGGACCGGATGGAACCATGTCGAGTACGCCGCGCTCGGTACGTCGTTCGCGACGCGGGCCCGGCGGATGGAGGAACAGGTCGGTGTGTTGCGCGCCCTGTGGAACGACGACCTGGTCGACTTCGAGGGCGAGTTCCACCACATCGATCGCGCCGCGTTGTTACCCCGTCCACCGCGCTCGATTCCGGTGTGGTTCGGCGGCTCGAAGGAAGGGTCGCTGCGACGGGCAGCGCGGATCGGCGACGGGTACATCTTCGGTCGCAGTGGCCCGTCGGTGGTTGACGCCCTCGCCACGCTGCGCTCGATGCTGGTCGAGCAGGGTCGCGATCCAGACACGTTCGGCGTCGAGATGCTCCTCGACTACGCACTCGGCCCCGAGGTCTGGCACGAGCACGCCGACGCGTTCGAGCACGCCGGCGGCACGATCGTGTCAATGCGGGCGATGAGCACCGGGGCGGCCTACATGAAGGTTCCGGTTCCCGACTTCACCTCTCCCCAACAGCACATCGAAGCACTCGGGATCTTCATGCGCGAGATGAGTGGGCGGTGACGCGGCGGCTGATCTCGTTGGCCGCTGCGACCGTGCTCGACCTCGCGCCACCGGCTGCCGTCGACGTGGCGGCCGAGGCCGGCTTCGGAGGAGTCGGAATCTGGTTCGACACCGATTCGTGGACGGCTGCCATTGCCCGTGCGGTCGCGACACGACTCGCTGACTCTGGTCTGGTGGCGCTCGACATCGAGCCCGTCATCTTCGGTCGGGGGCCCGACCATGGCGAAGCGATGATCGATGCAGCAGCGGCGATCGGGGCACGCCACGTGCTCGTGGCCAGCGGGCCGGCAGAGCGTTCGGAGGTCGTGGAGCGCTTCGCCGCCCTGTGTGTTCGGGCCTCAGGTACCGACATCACACTGGTGCTGGAGTTCCTGCCGATCTTCTCCATCGGCTCACTTGCCGCGGCGTTGAGCGTGGTCGCAGAGGCCGGCTACGCCAACGGCGCCGTGCTGGTCGATTCGTTGCACCTCGCCCGCTCCGGCGGCACGCCCGAGGATCTGATCGGCATCGAGCCACACCTGCTCCCCTACCTTCAGATCGCCGATGCGCTCCCGGAGCCGGTTGATCCATCACCGGCGGGCCTGCGCGAGGAAGCCTTGCACGGCCGGTTGCTTCCGGGACAGGGTGAGCTGCCGCTTGCGGCCCTGGTGGCCGCCGTCCCCGACGTGCCGTTGTCGGTGGAGATGCGCTCGCGGCAGCTGATGATCGACTACCCGGACCCGTTGCAACGAGCGGTTGCCGTGCTGGCCGCGACGGAGTCGCTGTCAGACGGGCCGAAGTCGACCTAGATGGCGCGAACCGGGTCGCATCCGTCCCAGTCGATCGCGGCCTCTCGGACCGTGCTGTAGAGCCGCAGCACGCTGTCCGCTGGCTCGTAGATCTCCAACAGATGACCCAGCTCGGCGCGGGCGTCGTAGAACGCGAATTGCAGGCCACTGGGCGTCGT
Source organism: Ilumatobacteraceae bacterium (assembly GCA_031373785.1). Taxonomy (GTDB): domain Bacteria; phylum Actinomycetota; class Acidimicrobiia; order Acidimicrobiales; family Ilumatobacteraceae; genus JAENVT01. Next base: position 24,770 of record JANMNE010000010.1, on the reverse strand, counting down.
CGCATGCATCACGCATCTCATCCCCAGGCCTTCGAGCCTGGCCCGCTCGTCGGGCAGTGATTCGACGAACATCGCCACGTGGTGGATGCCGGGTCGCGCGCTGACCAGGCGATGCAACGACGCCGGGTTGCACCCGCCGAGCTGGACCAACTCGATCTGCATGTGGCCCCACTGCCCGTACGCGGAGGAGTGGTTGAAGGTCGCCGGCGCGTCGTCGTGCGTTGCCTCGAACGGCGGATGGTGGCGGATGAAGAACGGCCCGGCCCCGAACCGGTCGGCGAACGACGCTGCCGCCTGCTCGACATCGTCGACGGCATAGGCGATCTGCACAGGCACGCCGAGCGCGACTGCCACTTCAGCCTCGGTCGTTCTGCCGGCGAGCATCGGCCAGCACAGCGCGCATCTGGTCGGCGCAATGGGCCACGTGGTCGGCACCGACCGGCGCATTCTGTTGACAGACCTCGAGCGACCACGGGGCCGACACGCCCATCCGCAGCAACATTGCGACGAACTCGACGACCTGCATCTCGCCTTCACCCGGGGCGACGCGATGCTGCAGGCAGTCCTGCTTGTAGTCGTCGAGTTGAGGCACCATCGGACCATCGTTGATCTGGATCGCCATCACCTTGTCTGCCGGGATCGCATCGATCATCGCAGTGTCGTCGGCCCCACGGCGGTGGTGCCAGATGTCGACGCACACCCCGCCGTTCGCCCGATCGGCGGCGCCGACGATCGACATCGCATCGGCTGCCGTTCGCACGTTGGTGAACGGCAAGAACTCCAGCCCGACCTTCATGTCGTAGGCAGCCGCCCGATCGCAGATCAGCCCGAACTGCTCGATCGCCTCCGGTAACGGCTGGTCGTAGGGGCCGATGACCTGGAGATACCGGCTGCCGATCTGGTCGGCGAGCTCCCAGGCGAGGTCGAGGAATCGCTGCGTGCGCTGGCCCGCAGCGCCGTCGACGTCCCAGATCTGGATCGCCTCGATCTCGGCCAGCACCACGCCATGACGGTCGAGCAGATCCTGCAGTCGAGCGACGGTCATCCCTTCGCCGACCTGACGTTCCCAATCCCCGATGTACAGCCCGATCCCGGCGATGCCCGCTGCGGCGGCCGCGGCGATGCGGGCTTCGATCGGATAATGGCGAGCCAGGGTGAAGTGGCTCATCACCAGATCATCGATGCCGAGATCCTGGGCGCTACGGTCGGACGGCACGGGCAGAGTCTCGCACGTGGCAAGGGAGAGCGACCATGGGGTCACGACTCGACGGCAAGATTGCCGTCATCACCGGTGCGGCCAGCGGTATCGGCGAAGCCACCGCCATCCGATTCGTCGAGGAGGGTGCGCGTGTCATCGTCTCCGACATGCAGGTCGAGGCGGGCCGCGCTGTCGCCGAACGGCTCGGTGACTCGGCGCGGTTCATCGAAACCGATGTCACCGACGAAGCGCAGGTCGCCGCTGCGGTGAACCTGGCCATGACCACGTGGGGTCGGTTGGACTGCATGTTCAACAACGCCGGTGTGGTCGGTGCCGTCGGGCCGATCGCCGACACCTCAGGTGAGGCGTGGGGCCGCACGATCGCGGTGCTGCTGCACTCGGTGTTCTACGGAACCAAGCACGCGGCGCGGGTGATGATCCCGGTGCGATCCGGCGTGATCCTGTCGACCACCAGCATTGCCGGGGTCCTCGGGGGTCTCGGGCCTCACGGCTACACCACGGCGAAGCATGCGGTGATCGGTCTGACCAAGTCGGCCGCGAGCGAACTCAACCAGCACGGGATCAGGGTCAACACGATCGCGCCCGGCACCATCCCGACGGCCCTGACTGCTTCGTTGATCGTGGGGGATCCGAGCAACCTTGCCGCGGTTGCGGAGCACGCCAAGAACACCAACGGGCTGGGGATCGCCAGCGACCCCATGGACATCGCCAACGCAGCGTTGTACCTGGCCAGCGACGAGGCCCGGCTGGTCAGCGGCCACACGTTGGTGGTCGACGCGGGGCGCAGCATCAACGGCGGCTCGGCTCGCTTCACCAACGCAGCACCGGCCATGCTCAGCGAGGCCGGTCGCACCGAGTGATCACCTTTCAGCGGCGGTGCGTGGCTGGCTAATATCCTTGGAAGTCAAAGTAACTTCCGGTGAAGGTCAACGCAGGCACCGGAAAGGAAGGGAACCGCCATGGTCTACCGACCGTCCCGAGGAGACGCACCGCCCCGCTTCGGTGCAGGTGCTCGCCATCAGCCACACGTCGGTGGCACGGTCAGCGCCGACGAGTACCGCGACCCGATGCGCTACGAGATGGAACGCGAGACCGCGCTTCGTACCTCGTGGATGATCGCCGGGCACTCGTCCGAGATGCCCAACGAGAACGACTGGATCACCTACGAAGGCCACGGTGAGACCATCGTCATCACCCGTCAACGTGATGGTGGAGTCGCTGCGTTCCACAACGTCTGCCAGCACCGCGGTGCCCGGCTGACGAAGACCGAGACGTCGGGCTGCCAGCGGCGGTTCAGCTGTCCGTGGCACGGTTGGGTGTACGACACCACCGGTGATCTCGTCGGAGTACCTGAGCGCGAGGACTTCGATCCGGCGCTGCTCGACGGCTTGCGGTCGCCGCAGGTTGCCGTCGAGGAGTGGGGCGGGTTCGTGTGGATGAACCTCGCCGGACCCGATGCCGCGCCGCCGCTGCAGGAGTGGATCGGCCGCGACATCATCGACGACCTCGGCAAGTTCCGGATGGAAGACATGGTGCTGCACGAGAAGTGGACGGTCGAGGTGCCCACCAACTACAAGTGCATCGTCGACGGCTTCAACGAGGTGTACCACGCCACCGAGTTGCACCATGTGCCCGGCGAGTTCACCAAGTCGGCGCGCGACACCGAGTTCGTGCTGACCGGACCCAACTCGATGATGTTCGTGCCGCGGCATCAGCACCGTGAGGCGTTGGACCAGACCGGTGATCATCAGCAGTACAGCATCTGCCACTACGTGATCTTCCCGAACACGGTGTTCAACAACAACCCCGAACACATCCAGGTGTTCCAGCCCATCCCCATCAGCGTCGATCGCACCAAGTTCATCTGCTGGGAGCTGGTGTACGCAGCCGAAGGAGAGAACGATCCCGACTTCGCCGACTACTGGGAACGCACGATTACGCACTGGACGCATCTCAAAGATGTCGTTGCCGAAGACCTGTTCGTGTTCGCCGAGCTCGATGCCACGCGGCACTCGATGGCGTACAACATGAACCGGTTCTCGACCAAGGAGTGCAAGCCCGTCGCCTATCACGAGACGATGAACCTCGCTGTTCGGGGCCGCAGCCCGATGGAGCGTTGGAACGACTACCCGGCCGGCGGTGGCGAGTGATCCTCATCGCCGGATGGCTGGAGTTCACCTCGCAGGCCGACCGCGACGCCGTGGTCGCGGCAGGTGGAGACGTGCAGCAATCCACGCGCGATGACGAGCCCGGCTGCGTGGCGTACTCCTTCGCTGCCGACTCCGGCGTGCCGACCCGTGTCCAGGTCTACGAGGCGTGGGCCGACACGGAGTCGCTGGCGGCCCACTTCGTGCATCCCAACTACCTGGCGATGCGCGAGATCCTGCGCGGTGTCGAGCGGGCCGGTTCGTCGATCGCCAAGTATCGCTGTGACCTCAGCGAACCGATCTACGACGACCAGCGCCATCCCCGCGCCGACTTCTTCACCGCCCCCTAACCCCTGGTTGGGCGCGATATCACGCTGCCCGTGGCAACTCTCGCGCCCGATGGACCTGGTTGGGCGCGATATCACGCGGCCCGTGGCAACTCTCGCGCCCGACTGGGTCTCGGCGCGGGTCGGTCAGCGGGCGAGGTAGCCGCCGTCGACGGCCAGCGCATGGCCGACGGTGAACGAGGAGTCGTCGCTGCACAGCCACATCGCCGCCTTGGCGATCTCGTCGGCGCGGCCGAGGCGACCGACCAGGCTGAGGCGCGACACGACATCGGCCACCTCGCGCCCGCGTCGCTCCATCGCGTTGCGCAGCATCGGCGTGTCGATCGCACCCGGGCAGATCGCGTTGATGCGGATGCCGTCGCCCGCGTAGTCGATCGCCGCGCTGCGGGTCAGCCCGATCACCCCGTGCTTGCTCGCGGTGTACGCCGATTGGTGGGGCTGCGGACGGAACGAGTTGGTCGAGGCGATGTTGACGATTGCGCCGCCTTTCCCGCCACGGAGCATCGCCCGGATCTCGTACTTCATGCTGAGGAAGATCGAGCGCAGGTTGATGGCGATGATTCGATCGAAGGTGAACACATCGAGATCGGCGAGCCGTTCGGTCTCGCCTTCGATCGCCGCCATGTTGACGGCGCAGTCGAGCGAGCCGAACTCGTCGACCGCCCGTTGCACCAAGGCCTCGGTCGATGCGGCATCGGCGACGTCGACGCGCTGGAACACCGCCGAACCGCCCGCCTTGCAGATGTCGTCGGCGACGGTGGCGCCGGCGTCGGAGATGTCGCCGACGACGACGCGCGCTCCTGCCTCGGCGAATGCCTGCGCCGTGGCCAGTCCCATGCCGCCGCTGCCTCCGGTGATGATGACTGACTTGCCGGTGAGGTTGGACATGAAGACTCCTTGCCGCCGCGGGACCACGGCTGTAGCAGACTGTTGTACTGGCCGACCGTTGGAGGCAAACCGATGGCAGAAGATTACGAAGACGTGAGTGTGTTCGTCCTTTCGTCGGAGCGTGAGTTGACGCTGCTCAACAAGCAAACCGAATGCGTGTTCATGTGGGCCACGAGCGAGGGCGACGCCGTCGGCGTGATCATGAACTACGTGTTCCACGACGGAAAGTTCTGGTTGACCGGCAGCGGCCAACGCAAGCGGTTCGCAGCGTTGGCCCGGCGACCGCGCGCCGCTGTGGCCATCACCAGTCGTGGCACCGATATCGGCATCAGTCAGAGTGTCACGTACAAGGGCCCGGTCGTGCTCCACGAGGACGACGAGACCAAGGCGTGGTTCTACCCAGCGTTGGCTGCCCGGGTGCGACCCGACAGCGCTGAACAGCAAGCTGCGTTCTCGAAGTTCCTCGACTCGCCGCGGCGCATCGTGATCGAACTGATCCCCGAGTCCCGCATCGGGTTCGATGCCGAGAACATGTTCGCGGGCACCGAGGCAGGTCCCTCGCGCACGGAAGTCTGATCTCGGCTCCTGGGTGCTCGGCGGCGCTACGAGCCCGTGATGACGACGCATTCGAAGTGGCCGAGACCGCTCGTCTCGCCCTGGCGGACACGCACGAAGCTCTCCGCCCAGGCGTGGTCGAACTCGAACGCCCGCCCTGCCGAGTCAATGATCTGGGTGGGGTGCGACACGTCCCACACCTCGCCTTCTTGGTGAAAGTCGCCGCGGTACACGCCCTGACCGAGGCCGTCGTCGAAGCCCCCGAAGTACCCGCCGCCCTGGCAGTAGACCCAACCGAGGTCCTCGATCTCGTACGAGCGAACCGCACCGTCAGCGTCGGTCAGCTGGAATGTGCCGGACCGTAGGCGACGGCCACCGTCGTAGAACTGCAAGTCGTGCTCCACCGATTGAACGCTGATCGAGCGGTCGCCGACCATGATCGCGCCCTTGCCGGCAGCGGCACGTGGGCGAGGGTCGGAGAAGTAGTAGCCGCCGTGATCGGGCATGTGGAACAGCACCCACTGACGCAACCCGGGCATGCGGCGTGGCGCACCAGAGGGAGCGCCGGCACGGGCCCCGCCGCGCCCGGGTTGGTATCCCCACGAGTGGTTTCGGAAGAACGACGCGGTCGTCAACTCGATTCGCCGGTCGCCGATGCGCACCCAGCCACTGCATTCCCCGGTGACCTCGTACGTCGCCCGCTCACTGATCAAACGGCCGTCGATACGAGTGGTCTCGATGGGGTCGAGGTGCGGGCCGGCGGTCGTGCGACAGACGACGTCGAGGGCGATGCCTTGGTCGCCGAGCACGTTGTTCTCGTCGAGCACCATCCGCAGGCTGCGCATCGGCTCGGGCAGTTCGATCCGCAGCGGCCCGACGCCGAGGTGGTCCATGTCCGGACGCAGTCGCCGCGACAGGCGGACGTTGTACTGGTTGCCGTCGTGGCGGATGCAGACGAAGCCGTCGAGCACGTCGTTGTTCTGGTAGAGCCGCACGTTCGACGTCAGGCACACGGTTCCGTCGGCGTCGCAGCACGTCACGTAGTGGCCGTCGTTCCATTGCGGATCGCTGCCTGTCACCGCCGCAAATGTGTTGGTGAACTGGTGGAAGGGGTACTCGTCCATCCCCAACAGCATGCGACGCCTCCTACATTGCTCGGCCCTTCGGCGCAGCGTAGAGTCCCTCGTCGTTGTCGGCACCACCAGCTGGCACGGCCTTGGGGGTTCATACATGCTTGGCGATCGCTGGATCACAGACACCGTGCCGACGACACGGTTCCCGAACTACACACGGGGCAACGCCGGTGAAGTGCTGGCCGACCCGGTCAGCCCGCTCGGCTGGTCGTTCTGTTGCGAGCCGGGCATGGTGGTCGGCTGTGTCGACGGGTTCGAGGCGATGGGCGTGTTCGACCGCAGCGAGTACGGCACGCCGCCCGAAACGTTCGGCATGTTCGGCGGGTACTTCTACAACTCGCTGACCCAGGCGCGCCTGTTCGGCGTGCGCTCCGGCGCCGGCTGGCAAGCCATCGACAACGCCTACTTCGACAACACCCAGCAGATCCCGCCCTACGTCGAGGAGCCGTGGCACATCTCGCCGCGACACAGCGAGAAGCTGGCCAACACGATGGCCTGGATCATGTCGACGGACTCGGTGCCGGAGATCGATCTGCAGAAGTACGAGGCCAAGGCGTGCCGCGACAGCCGGCCGGACCTCTCGACGCAATCCAATGCGCAGCTGGTCGCCCGCGCCCGCATGTTGCAGCGACACATGCGGGCGATGTTCTCGCAAGTCGTCTGGGCGTCGCTCGGCGGCAGCGTCGGCCCGGCGGTCCTCACGGCACTGACCGGGGAGGCCGACCCCACAGCGACGACCAAGTTGATCTCCGGCGTCGGTGATGTCGACTCGGCACAGATCGCCGGCCGGATGTTCACGTTGTCACGCCTGGTGCGCAACTCGGCGACGTTGACGGCCGAGTTCGACAAGGGGTTCGCCGGGTTGCTCGATCGCCTGCTGGGCTCGACCGATCCCGACGTGTTGGCGTTTCTCGGCGAGGTCGATGCCTTCACCTACGAGCACGGCAGCCGGGGCCCGAATGAGTACGACATCTACTCGTGGAGCTACGAGACCAAGCCCGACCTCGTGCTGTCGTCGGTCGAGCGCCTGCGCCATGCCGACGACGACGCCGACCCGGTTCGCGGCGAGGCATCCGGCGCATCAGAGCGCGAACGTTTGACGGAGCAGTTCCGCACCCTCTTTGCCGACAATCCCGAAGCGCTCGGCACGTTCAACGCCGCGTTGCACTCGGCGAGTGTCTTCATGGTCGCCCGCGAACGTTGCAAGTGCAACAACATCCGCACCATTGCCGAGGTGCGGATGTGCTTCTACGAGATCGGCCAACGGATGGTCGATGCCGGCCACCTCGCTCACAAGCGGCAGATCTGCATGCTGCTGGCCGACGAGGTCGACGCCTTCATGGCGGACCCCGCGGCGTTCACGGCGCTGCTGGCCCAGCGCGAGGTCGACTACCTATCGCTCTACGACCTCGAGCCGCCGTACATCGTCGACAAGGTCGCCCCGCCACTGTCGCAATGGCAGCGCAAGAGCGAGATGACGATCATGCAGGTCAAGGTCGGCGATGTGCTGCAGGGCGTGGCGGGGTCTCCCGGCGTCGCCACGGGCATCGCCCGCGTGCTGCTCGACCTCTCGGATCCGTTCCGCCTCGAGGTCGACGACATCCTGATCGCACCCCAGACCGACCCGGCGTGGACGCCACTGTTCCTCAGCGCCGGTGCAGTGATCACCAACGTCGGTGCGGTCGGCACCCACGCGGTCATCGTCAGCCGCGAGTTGGGGATCCCGTGCGTGCCGTCGATCCCCGACGCCACCCGACGAATTCCCGACGGCGCGACCATCACGGTCGACGGCAGCAAGGGCACCGTCACCATCATCGCTCTGCCATGACCGACCCCGCGTACTTCGCGGGGTTGTTGTCGCTCGAAGGCCGCGTCGCCCTGGTCACCGGTGGTGCGACGGGCATCGGGGAGGGGATCGCGCGCGTGTTGGCGGCTGCCGGGGCGCGGGTCACGATCGCTGACATCGACCTGCCGGGGGCGACGAGGGTCGCGGCCGAGATCGAGGGATCGGCTGTCGAGCTCGACGTGGCCGACACCGTGGCCGCGGCCGATGTGATCGCGGCGATCGAGGGCATCGACATCCTCGTCAACAACGCCGGAACCTTTCTCGAGGCCGGCAGCATCCTCGATCAGTCACCGGAGTCCTGGCGGCGGTCGATCGACGTCAACTTCGTCGGGGTGTTCAACTGCTCGAAGGCGGCCGCGCAGTCGATGGTCGCCGGCGCTCGGCATGGGTCGATCGTCAACATCTCCTCCGTCGACGGATTGCTGCCGTGTCTCGGCACGGGCTACGACTCGGCCAAGGCAGCAGTCATGCACTTCACCCGCTCGTTGGCCGTCGACCTGGCCCCGCACGGGATCCGGGTCAACGACGTCGCCCCGGGAAACGTGCCCGTGCCGACGCTCGACAGGATCCACTCCGGCGAGTTGCCACCGCTCTGGCCGGCCGATTCCTCGAGGTCGGGGTTGATGGGTCCATTGATGCGGCAGCGATCGGCCAACATCCCGCTCGGTCGCAAGGGCGCACCTGCCGACATCGCTCACGCCGTGCTGTACCTGTGCTCGCCGATGGCCGACTACGTCACTGGGCACTCGTTGGTCGTCGATGGTGGCTGGACGCTGATCTGAGCTGTGCTGCACGGTGATCACGTCGCATACCATGAGCGCCGAACGAACGTACTTTGACGTGAAAGGAAATTGATCATGAAGCTCGAGGGTCGAGTCGCCGCGATCACTGGCGGCACCAGGGGGATCGGGCGGGGGATCGCCGAGGCGTTTCTCGCAGAAGGCGCCAGGGTCGTGATCAACGGCAAGACGCCGGAGAAAGGCGCTGAGGCGCTCGCCCAGATGGGTGCCGGGGAGAACGCCCACTTCATCGCCGGCGACGTGAAGCTGCGGGCCGACGTCGATGCGCTGATCGACGGCACCGTCGAGCGATACGGCAAGATCGACATCCTGGTCAACAACGCCGGCGGGTCGGGCGGGTTCGCCCCCGTCGGGCAGATGACCGATGAGGCCTGGTTGGAATGCCTCGACTGGTGCCTGAACGCCACGTTCTACGGCACCCGACGCGCTCTGCAGAAGATGGAGGGCAGCGGTTGGGGCCGGATCATCAACATCTCGTCGGTCGAAGGCCGTCACGCCAACAAGGCAATGGTGTCGCACTACATCGTCAACAAGCACGCCATCAACGGCCTCACCCGTGCCGTCGCCTTCGAGTACGGCGCGGTCGGGATCACCTGCAACGCCATATGCCCGGGGGCGATCGAGACCGACATCATGAAGACCGCCGGGCCGCAGGCGGCGATTGCAATGGGCACGACGTACGAGGCCTTCCTCGATGCCTACGCGCAGGAAGCCTCGATCAAGCGGCTGAACACGGTCGAAGAGGTCGCCGCGATGGCGGTGCTGCTGGCTTCGAACGCGGGTGGCGGCATCAACGGCGCGGTCCTCGACGTGCACGGCGGCACGCTGCTGGCCTAGCGCGCCGAGACCTACGACACCGACGCGAAGGGCGCGCTGAGGTCGGCGGGTCCGCGATACAGGATCGTGATCGCCCGGCTGGCAAAGCGCCACTCGCCCTCGACCACCGAGTACGTGTCGTCGTAGTACGCCAGCAGCAGTCCGGTCGTGCCGTCGCTGCGCTGCATGTGCTCGCTGATGTACCAACGGCCGACACCACGATCACCGTCGATCGTCACCTGACCGTTGTGGGCCAACTGCACGACGGTCTCGAACGCGTCCATCGCGCCGATCCAGTACTCGACGATGGCATCCTTGCCGTCCATCACACGTCCCCGACCAAGATCCCAATGCGCGTCGGGCGCCCAGGTTGCCGCCCACTGGTCGCGATCCTTGTGCACGACTGCATCGCAGTACCGGTGGACAAGGTCGGAGATCTCGACGGGGGTGGTCATCCCTCCATGTTGGCAGGCGGCCAGGAACGCTATGAAGCGATGCGAAAGGGCGCTCCCGGCGCGGCGGATGGAGCAACCACCACCGGCACCGGGCAGACCTTCAACAACTTCGCCAGGCCGCCCGCCTCCAGCCCCGGCAGGCTGGCCGGCACGATCACGCGGCTGACCGGTCGGTGCTGCAACACATGGAAGATCTCGTTGACGGCGTCGGAACCGGATGTCGAGATGGTCTCGATGTCGTCGGTGTGCAGGCTGAGCCGGCACACGACCTGATCGAGGTAGATCAGCCCAGCCATCGACACGTCGATGTCTTCGGCGATCGCGAAGTCGCGCAACGATGCGGCGGAACGACCGTCGAGGGTGAGTAGGAGGGTGACCGCCCGGTCCTGGTTGGTGAGTACGTCGAGGCCACCTTCTCCGTCCGGGCTCGACGGGTCGATGAGGATCAGCGTTCTGGACACAATCATGGTTTCATCCATGCCCGCAGGGTACGGAACCAAGGTTTCGCCATTCTTGCCGCCAGATGAACACTCCGTCCGCTGTTGGCGAGGAGTGTTTGACGCCCGCCAGGGTGCGCAGAGACACTCCACAGGACTGCTTGCTAGCGCAGGATGTCGACGAGGCGACGAAGGAAGACGTGCTGGAGGGCAGTGCCGATGATCGCCATGTTCGGTGACCGGTTGACGCCTGACTCGAATACCCCCAGGCAGGTGCGGTTGGCGCACGCCCCCTTGAACAGGTTGAACGCCTCCCAGTACTCCCACTGCGCGGGAGTCATCCGGATCCCTGCTTCCTGCTCGAACAGTGCCAGCCAGGCCTCGCGCGACATGGTGCGCGAACCGCGCATCGAGACGCAGAACGACCAATCCTCCGCTGGGTCGCCGACGTGGGCGAACTCCCAGTCGGTCACGGCCAGGACCTCGCCGTTCGCGTTCAGCACGTTGCCGGGCCCGGCATCGCCGTGCACCAGCGTGACTCGCGTCGTCAGTGGCGCGTTCTGATGCAGCCACATCTCGGCAGCATCGAGCAGTGGCACCCGCGGGCCACCCGCCGACTTGCCGACGGTGCGCCAGTGCTCGATCAGGATGTGCGTGCTCTGTGCGGGGTCGACCGCCGGCAGGTGGGCCGTGGGTTCGAGCGCGTGCAGGCGGGCGAGCGTGCGCACGAACGCCGCCGCCGTGGTCGGGTCCATCTGGCGCTCGTCGACTGGCTGGTCGGCGTCGATGTAGTCCATCACGAAGAAGGGTTGCCCGAGCACCTCGCCGGTTGGTTCCAGCCACCGAACGTTGGCCACCGGGAAGGCGGCTGCGCGGAGCGACTGCATGAGAGCGAACTCGGCAACACTCGACGTACCGAACACGCCACCCTGTTCGACACGGACGACGAACTTTCCGACAGACGTGTCGACAACGTGCATCGCCCTCGAGTGCCCAACTGTCAACCGGTGTGACGAGTGCACGTCGACCGGCGCGCCGGTCTGCGCGCTGAGGTATTCGGCGAAGCGGCCGTCATCCATCGGCGACCTGCCCGCGGAAGGCCTTCAACAGCGCGGCCTCGCTCTCGAGATCCTCCTCGAGATGACGCTCGAGGATCTCGCGAATCGTGCTGTGGGCACGATGGTACGGGTCGGCCAGCACGGCGATGCACGAGCGCATCACGTCTTGCCCGGCGGCCTGGCCCAAGGCCGCGGACAACTCCTCATGGCGACGCCTGGTCGGATCCGGTCCACGCTTGCGGGCATAGACAGCCAACCCGATCAACTGGATCGCAGCGTTGCGGGCGTGTGGGTCGGTGAGGTTTGGCAGCACGGTGTTGCGCAAGGTCTCGGCCATCGAGGCCCAGAGGGCGGCATCGCTGGGACGGTCGTTCATGCGTGCCCCAACTGCGCTGCGATACGTGCCTCGGCGTCGAAGTCCCACGTCGCCCGCCACACCGGATCGACCAGTGGCTCGGTGCGATCGGTCCAACCCTGCGATAGGAACCAGTCGAACGTCGACGCGTGGCCACTTCGAAAGTCGTGCCGCGGTCGCATCACTGCATCGGCTTTGACGGTGCTCAACTCGGCGTGGTGACGTACGCCGAAGAGGTGGCCGAAGACGGGCATGGTGACAGATTTCAGCACATCGTCAGGCACGTCGACGATGTTCGGCTCGACACCGGCGATCTCGGCGAGTGTCGTGACGTACCTCCGGGTACTGATCGCGCTCGTCGTGACGTTGAAGATCTCGCCCTGTGCCGACGGCGTGGATGCGGCCGTCATCATGAACGCGACGAGATCGTCGACGTGGCCGTACGAGGCCACGACCAGTCCGCCGTGAGGGAGAAGGATCGGCCGTCGCTGCAGCAAGCGCAGGAACATCGGCGTCTCCATGTCGTAGATGTTGTTCTCCGGGCCGTAGATCGCGGCCGGCCTGACGATGATCACCGGGAATCCCGCATCTGCGTGACGCTGCAACATCGCCCGCTCGGACAGGGCCTTGAACCCGCCGTAGCTGGTCGGGCCGTCGTCGTTCGACGGCATGTCCTCTGTCCACGGGAAGATCCCGCCCAACGACTGGTCATAGGCCATGATCGAGCTGACGTACACGTACGCACCGGCGCGATCCTTGAACAGATCGACGAGGTGATCGATGTCGCTGCCACCTGCGGCCATCACGAAGCCCGAGACGTCGAACACCGCGTCCCAATGCGTGTCGGCGAGCGCGCTGCGCATCGACTCGATGTCGGTGCGGTCGGCGATGAGCTGGCCCACACCGGCCGGTAGCGCGGCTGGTGTGCGTCCGCGGTTCAACACGGTCACGTCGTGACCGGCATCGACCAGTGCGGCGACCAGATGTCTTCCGACGAAGACCGACCCGCCGAGGACCAGCGTGTTCACGCCGTCGACGGGTCCAGCCGCACCAGCATCTTGCCGACATTGGCCCCCGACATCACACCGAACAGTGCCTCCACAGCGTGTTCGAGACCGTCGTAGATCGTGTCTCTGGAGATCACCTGTCCGTCGCGGAGCCACGCCGCAACCTGGCGTTCGAACTCCGGCCGCATGTCTTCGTGGTCACGCACGATGAAGCCGCGGATGGTGAGCCGCTTCAGTACGACGTTGATCAACTTGCTGATGTCGTTGCGCGGGTTCTCGGCATCGAAGTTGGAGATCATCCCGCACAGCGCCACGCGCCCGTTCACGTGCAGCGAGTCGAGCGCAGCGATCAGTTGCTCGCCGCCGACGTTGTCGAAGTACACGTCGATGCCCTCGGGCGCGACCCGCTTGAGTTGCTCGCCGGCGGGGCCGGCGCGGTAGTCGAAGGCATCGTCGAAGCCGAACTCGTCGACGAGGATCGCCCGCTTGGTCTCGCCCCCGGCGCTGCCGACCACTCGTGAGGCACCGAGCAATCGGGCGAACTGCCCGACAGCTGTACCGACGGCGCCGGCCGCGGCGGAGACGAACACTGCGTCACCTGCCTTGAACTCACCCGTGCGCAGCAGCCCTGCCCAGGCCGTGAAACCGGTTTGGCCGAGGATGCCCAGCCATGTGTTGAGCGGCGCCGTGTCGATGTCGACCACGGTGGCGGTGCTCGCCGGGATGATCGCGTGATCGCGCCACCCCATGCGATGGCGCACATGTGCACCGGCCGCGATCGATGGATCCGCGCTGTCGATCACCCGCCCGATCGCTGAACCGTCGAGCGGCTGATCGATGATGAAGTTCGTGGTGTAGTGCTTCTCGGTCGCCTCCAGCCGGCCGCGCATCGACGGGTCGACACTCATGTACGCGTTGCGCACCAAGAGCTCGCCCGGCTGGAGGGGCGCCAGGTTCAGTTCACGGATCTCGAAATCGTCGAGCTCCGGACCGGATTGGGCAGTGCGCCGCTTCAGGAAAACGGCTCTGGTGACGTCTGGATTGCCCACGTGCTTGCTCCTGGCTGTCTACAACGTTGCCACCCTATTGTCGCAGCCCGCGGCGAGCCCATTTTCGCCGAGGTCGGTCGCCGGTATGGTTCGGGCATGCCAGGTCCGTTCGAGGCGTCGACGATCATCACCGAGCGACTGCTGCTGCAGCCGGTGCGCGTCGAGGATGCCGACGAGATGGCGATCGCGCTGGGCGATCCTGCACTCCACGAGTTCATCGGCGGCCAGCCAGCCACCGTCGAGGAGCTGCGCGACCGTTACGCCGCATGGGTCCGGGGATCCGGTTCGACCGATGAGCTGTGGCTCAACTGGATCGTGCGTGACGGCGCTGCCGGCGTGGCCATCGGCGCGGTGCAGGCGACGATCGTCGATCCTGAAGCCACGCCGACCGCGTTCGTGGCTTGGACCATCGGCGTCCCGTGGCAGGGACACGGCTGTGCCGGCGAGGCCGGGGTCGCTCTGGTGCAGTGGCTCGTCGCCCTGGGCGCTACGTCGGTCGTTGCTCACGTGCATCCCGAGCATCGGGCATCGGCGGCCGTCGCCGCTCGCGTCGGTCTACGCCCCACCAACGTCATCGTCGACGGCGAGGTGGAATGGCGGTTGGAGCCAGGGGCACCCGGGCCGTCGTAGCCATGCCTCGACCGCGTGCGACGGAGCCGTGAAACCTACTGTGGGAGGTGCATGGAGACTCCGGCGCTCGCTCACGCCTTCGAACCAATTCGTGTGGGGACCATGCAGCTCGATCACCGGCTGGTCGTGCCGCCGCACTCGGGTGGTGGTGGGCGCCTGCTCGACAGCGACGCGCTGTTCGAACGGCACTGCAGCTACTGGCTCGAACGGGTCAAGGGCGGCGTGCAGTGGGTCGGTGGGGGCCCCACGTTCGTCCGCAACCCGCTGATCCCCGGGTTCGAACCGACGGGAATCGGCTCCAATGGGCCAGGTCTGTTCCGCCACCCCCAGTTCGTCGAGCGCATGGGCCAGTACCTCGACCGGCTGCATGGCGCCGGTGGCTTCGGCACCGTGCAGTTCGTGTTGCAGGGTGGCATGCCCATCGCGCCATCACCGACGTTGTCGGGCTACGCCGACCACCGCATCCCCCATCCGCTCGACGCCGATGAGATCGCCTGGCTGATCAGTGAGTATGGCGAGTCGGCCGCACTCGCGGGCGAGGCAGGCGCGGACGCGATCGAGCTGCACGCCAATCACGACGATGTGCTGCAGTGGTTCCTCTCGCCACTCACCAACCACCGCACGGATCGATATGGCGGGAGCGCGGAGAATCGCCGCCGGTTGGTTCGAGAGATCGTC
Organism: Ilumatobacteraceae bacterium; assembly: GCA_031373785.1. Lineage (GTDB taxonomy): Bacteria > Actinomycetota > Acidimicrobiia > Acidimicrobiales > Ilumatobacteraceae > JAENVT01. The sequence goes on along the minus strand of JANMNE010000010.1, from coordinate 9,350 downwards.
GAAGCGATCCGCGCCACGGTGAAACGGCCGATCACGCTCGGGCTGCGCCTGTGCCTCGACGAGATGATCGAAGGTGGCTACGAGCTGGCCGACTGCCAGCAGCTCCTCGCGGCCTTTACGGCCGACGGGACCATCGACTACTTCAGCCTCGACGTCGGCGGCAACTGGGGCACCGTCAGCTACATCCCTCCCGGCGTGTACGGCGAGGCCGAGTGGGCCGGACTGTGTGGCCAGGCCAAGCAGGCGACGGACCTTCCTGTGGTGTACGTCGGCCGGGTGTTCGATGTCGCCACCGCGGAACGCGTGTTGGCGGATGGTCACGCCGACCTCGTGGGGTTCGCCCGGGCGACCATCGCCGATCCGGCGATCGTCGTCAAGACGCGTCGAGGCGCCGTCGAGCTGGTGCGGCCGTGTGTCGGTGTGAACGACTGCATCGATCGGCGCACGGTCGAGGGTCTCGAGTTCGCCTGCGCGGCAAATCCACATGCGGGCAACGAGCATGTCGGGGATCTGCCGCCCGTGAAACAGCCCAAGCAAATATTGGTGATCGGCGGGGGCCCCGGTGGGACCGAGTTCGCTGCCCTCGCCAGCCAACGGGGCCACGACGTGACCCTGTGGGAACGCAACCCGGCGCTCGGCGGCCAACTCGCGGTGGCCGCGAAGGCGCGGATGAACCACCGCTTTGCCGAGTGGATCCGGTGGCAGGAAGCTCGGTTGCGCCGTGTCGGCGTGACCGTGGCGCTGGACCACGCGGCCACCATCGAAGGCGTCGACGCGTTCGATTCCGATGCGGTCGTGATCGCCACGGGTGCCGTGCCGCGGACGCTCGACGTGCCGGGGATCGACGAGCCGTTCGTACACCAGGCGGCAGACGTACTGGGCGGAGGCATCACGCTTGGCCACCACGTGGTGGTGGTCTCGGAGGACGATCGGGCGGCACCCTTGGCGGTCGCGGATCACCTGAGCGGTCTGGGTCATCGGGTCACCATCACCTTCCGCACGAACGGGCCGTCGCCGCTCGTCGGGAAGTACACGATCGGCGCCATCTTGGCCCGACTCGACAGCGAAGGTGCCCGTCTCGAGCCGATGGCGCGACTGGTCGGCGTCGAACCGGGTCGGGTGCACCTGGCGCACAGCTACAGCAACCGGCGGTGGTCGATCGACGGCGTCGACAGTGTGGTCCTTGCCTGCGGCGCCGTTCCCAACAATGACCTCTACCGATCGCTGAAGCCGGGCCGCACCAACGTGCATCTCCTCGGCGATGCCTATGCACCACGCCGCATGGTCTTTGCCACGCGCCAGGCGTGGCACCTCGCATCGGCGTTGGATTGACAACGATCGACCTCGCCTCGTGGGAAGCGGACCCGGCCCGCCGCCGGCGGGCGTGGACGGCACTCTGCGTCGCTGCTGCAAGCATCTTCCACTTCGTCCTCGACTCGGGCCTGTTGTCGGTCGCCCTGCCGTCCATCGAGAAGGAGTTCAGCGAGACCCCGCGCTCGATCATTGCGTGGACCGCCACCGGGTTCCTCGTCACGCTGGCATCGCTGTTGCTGATCGGCGGTCGATTGTCGGATGCCCGCGGCCGAAAGCGGTTCTACCTCTTCGGTGTGTTGCTGTTCGGGTTCGGGTCGCTGTGCACGTCGCTCGCACCGACGGTGCCGTTGCTGATCACGGCTCGGGTGATCGGTGGCGCCGGCGCGGCGTTCCTGACCTCGAGCGCCTTGGCCCTGGTGATGCCGGAGTTCCCGTTGCAGAAGCGGGGCATGATGATCGGTTGGTGGGGCTCGCTGGGCTCGACCGCGGCGATCGCCGCGCCGACCGGCGGGGCGCTGCTGACCGAGCACATCTCGTGGCGGTTGCCCTTCGGGTTGATCGCGCCGATGTCGCTGGCGGTGTTCGTCGTCGGGAAGCGGGTGCTGGTCGAACAGACCGACGAGCCATCCAGCGCGGCGATCGATCCGGTCAGTGTGATCGTCGGCCCGCTGGCACTCGGCCTGTTGGTGCTCGGTGTGTCACAAGGCGGCAGATGGGGCTGGGGATCGTCATCGACCGTCGGCGCGCTCGCGCTGTCGGCAATCCTGTTGGTCGCTTTCATCCGCCGTTGCGGGCGTGTTGCCAACCCACTGCTCGATCTGTCGATCTTCGGGTTCCCCCAGTTCCGCCTCAACGTCGTCGGCTCGGGTCTGCAGCAGATCGGGTTCTTCGCGTGGTACGTCACGACGCCGCTGATCCTGAAGACGGTGTGGGGATGGTCGACGTTTGAAACCGGTGTCGGCATGGCCCTCGGACAGGTGGCCGCGTCGTTCAGCGCACCGTTCGGGGGCCGATGGTCCGACCGGGTCGGTACGACCCAGCCGATCGTCACGACCGCGATCCTGGCCGCCTCCGGCCCGATGTGGTTCGCAGCCACTGCATCGAACTCGCCGCACTTCTTGACGGCGTTCCTCCCCGCCTCGGTGCTGATGGGGATGGGCGGAGGCATCTGCGGAACGCTGACGACCAGCGCTGCGCTGTACGACCTCCCAGGAGCCACGCTGGGGGCCGCGAACAGCGTCAACCAACTCATCCGCCGTGTGTGCGGCGTGATCGGCGTCGCGGTCGCTGTGGCTCTCCTGGGTGAAGCCAAAGGTCAGGCGCTGCTCACACCTGCCCGCCGGGTCTGGGTGATGGTCTCGCTCGCCCACCTGGTGATGTGCGTGCCGTACATGGTGCGCCGACGCTCTCAGTCGGTGCAACGGCTGGCGGTCGGTCAGTCGGTGTAGCGCCGTGCGTTGGGCCGCTTGCCCTTCAACATCGTGCCGCGCAGCGTTTCGATCACATCGTCGACACGTGCCTCGGGCACCCCGACGATCGAGAACTGCTCGGTGATCTTGATCGGGCCGATCTCGCGACCGCTGAGGTTGCTCTCGTTGGCGATGAGGCCGACGAGATCGCCGGGGCGGATGCCGACCTTGCGACCCAGACCGACGTAGATGAACCCGGTGCCGACCGTGCCGCCGCGATGGTTCTGCGACGCAGAGCGCGGGCCCTTCTGGCCGGGGCGACCATCCCGATCGGGCCGGTCGGGTCGAGGGCCACGATCGACCTTGTGCGAGAAGTCGGGGATCTCGGCCTCATCGACGGTTGCACCGCCGGCTTCGTGTGCCAACTTCACCGCGGCCAGTGCGATGGTGCGGATGTTGTGGTCGCCGGCCAAGGCGTTGAGCACGTCGTTGTAGTCGTCGAGATCGTCCGATGCCAGTGCCTCGCGCACGGCCGTGACGGTCTGCTCGATCTGCCGGGCGCGCAGGTCGGCCACGGTCGGCACGCGCTCGATGGCGATCTTCTGCTTGGTCAACTTCTCGATGTTGAACAGCAGGCGTTGCTCGCGTGGCTCGGCAAGTGTGATCGCCACACCTTGGCGACCGGCCCTGCCGACTCGACCGATGCGGTGCACGTAGCTCTCCGCCGCTGACGGAACGTCGTAGTTCACGACGTGGGTCAAGGTGTCGACGTCGAGGCCGCGGGCAGCAACGTCGGTGGCGACCAGCAACTCGGCGGTGCCGTCGCGAAGGCGCCCCATCACTCGGTCGCGTTGCGGTTGGTCCATGCCACCGTGCAAGGCCTCGGCGCGATAGCCGCGGCCGTTCATCGTCTCGGTCAACTGGTCGACTTCGAGGCGCGTGCGGCAAAAGACCAGCGTGGCCTTCGGGCCTTCGATGTCGAGGATGCGGCCGAGCGCAGCAGGCTTGTGCGAACGCTGCACCATGTACGCACTCTGGCGAACGAGTGCCGTGCCAGGCGTGGTGTCGCTGCGACCGATCTGGATGCGGACCGGATCGCGCTGGTACTTGCGGGCCAGTGCATTGATGCGGGCCGGCATCGTGGCCGAGAACAGCACCGTCTGTCGCTCGTCGGGAGTCGCTTGCAGGATGGAGTCGATGTCGTCGGCGAAGCCCATGTCGAGCATCTCGTCGGCTTCGTCGAGGATCACGGTCTTGATCGAGCTGAGGTTCAGCGAACCGCGGCCGATGTGGTCGAGGGCGCGGCCGGGTGTGGCGACGACGATGTGCACGCCACGATCAAGGGCCTGCAGTTGGCGAAAGATCGGCTGGCCGCCGTAGATCGGGGTGACCTTCGCGTTGAGTTCGCGGCCGTACCGGAAGATGGCCTCGCTGACCTGCATGGCCAACTCACGCGTCGGCACGAGGATGAGCGCGAACGGCGCGACCTTCGCGGATGTATCGATCATCTGCAATACCGGTAGGGCGAACGCTGCGGTCTTGCCCGTGCCGGTGGCCGCTTGCCCCAACAGATCCCTGCCGGCGAGCAGGTGTGGGATGGTCTGGCGCTGGATCGGCGTCGGCTCTTCGTAACCGAGATCGTTGATCGTCTTCAACAACTCGGGACGCAATCCCAGTGTGTCGAAACCGTCGACTTCGTCGGTCTCGATCGGATCTACTTCGTGGCCACTGATGTCGTGGTCTGTCATGACGGCTGAACTCTCGTTAGTGAATGTTCAACGATAGAAGCCAGAACACCGAAACAGGCGTGATGCGGGGCCGGTGGCAGGCGCCGGAGGGGCGGTGCGAGGGCGATATCAGCGCGTTGGTGCGGTGTTCGCCGGCTGCGACGCCGTCGCGGTCTCCGCGAGAGCCAGAATCGTCGCAGGTCAGAGCGGTCGTAGCACCAATGGGCGGGGCCACTTTGACGTCCCTTGGATACTGGCGGGACGTCCGTTGGGAGGCCTCCTCGTACCTTGCTCGCTACCAGCCAATACCCACTCAGTACGACTCAAGGAGACAACAGCATGAAGAAGTCACTCATCTACATCACCGCCGGAATCGCCGCAGTCGGATTCGGCGTCCCAGCGTTCGCCGCCCACGGCGACGCCCCCCGCCACAGTGTCCCGACACAGGTCACCGTTGCGACGGTCGCTCCGACCATCGCCACGACGAACACCGTCGAGGACAACACCGCCCGCATCGGCGTCGATGACAACGGCACGTCGAACAGCGTTGCCTCCACCGCAACGGTGAACAGCGTCGAGGACAATCCCGCCCGCATCGGTGTCGACGACAACGGCGTCGACGACAACGGTGTCGACGACAACGGTGTCGACGACAGCGTCACGTCGAACAGCGTCGAGGACAACCCGGCCCGCATCGGCGTGGACGACAACGGTGTCGACGCGAGCGTCACGACCAACACGGTCGAGGACAATCCCGCCCGCATCGGCGTGGACGACAACGGCGTGCACGGCGGCGGCACCGATGACTCCGGTCACCACGGTGGCGGCGACGCCTGAGAAGTCAGTCAGACCTCAGATCCCCCAGACAGAGCGGGTGACGCAAGTTGCGTCACCCGCTCTTGGCTGTTTCGAGCGGCAAGGTCAGGACGTACGCGCCGCTGGTGCCGCGAGCTCGATGTCGAGCCGAAGCAATCCGCGAAGCATGAAGCTGGGGAAGTAGCGGTAGTCGTTGGAGTCACCAAGCCGGTACGAGCCGATGCGTCGCGTGAGCTCTTCCAGGGCGACCCGCGCTTCGAGGCGAGAGAGCGCTGCACCGAGGCAGAAGTGAATGCCCTTCCCGAAGGCCAGGTGCTCCTTCAGCCGCGGCCGATCCGGGTCGAACGACTCGGCGCCGGGGTACACCACCTCGTCACGGTTCGCTGCGCCGTACACCAGCACCAAGCGTGCACCTTTCGGCACGGTCACGCCGCCCAGTTCGACGTCGTGGGTCGTGATCCGGAAGATGCCTTGCGTCGGACTGGAGAGTCGCAGCGATTCCTCGACGATCCGCTCGATGCGAGACGGGTCGGCCTGCACCTGCTCCCACTGGTCGGGATGCTCGCCCAGCAGACGCATCATCTCCGATAACAACTTCGTCGTGGTCTCGTTGCCGGCCACCATCAGTTGCGAGATGATGCTGAGCATCTCGGGCATGTCGAGCGGTCGTGGGTCGACTCCGGGCTCGTCGAGGCTGGCGTTGAGCAGATTGGTCAGCAGGTCGTCCTGCGGCTCGAGCCGACGTCGCTCGATCTCCGATTCGAAGTAGCGCTGGAACTCGTTGGTCTCGCGTTCCGCGGCAAGGCGCCGGTCGAGAGTGATGTTGGTGCCGATGCCCGCGATCGACGCATCGCTCCATCGTTTGATGTCGGCGAAACGTTCCTCTGGCTGGTTCAGCATCGTGGCGATGACCCACACCGGCAGCGGAACGGCGAAGTCGGCGACGAACTCGAGGTTCGTGCGATCTCCCCACGAGTCGATCAACTTGGTGACGATGCTGCGGATGAACGGCTCCATCGCCGAGATCGTCTTCGGGTTGAACGCCTTGGCGACCAGGCCTCGAAAGCGAGTCTGTTCGGGCGGGTCGGTGGTCAGCATCGTCGACACCCTCGGGTAGCCCTCGGCGTAGACCTCGGCGACCTTGGCAGCGTCTTCGTCGTTCATCGGCATGGTCGGTCGACCGAACTTCGACGAGAACGTGGCCGGATCGCGAAGGATTGACAACACGAGATCGTGCCGTGTCACGAGGTACCGACCGAACTGTTCGAGGAACAACACGGGCGCCTCGTCGCGCATCGTCGCGTAGTGGGGATACGGGCACTGCAACGTGTCGGCGTCGAACGGGTCGAACGTCGAGAGATCGGTGGCCGTCATGAGGCCGGGAGCTCCACGATGGTGACCTTGCCGTTGTCGCCGTCGACCTCGATGATCGCGCCGTCGGGAATGCGCGATGTTGCGTCCTTCACTGACACGACGCAGGGCAGTCCGAGCTCACGACTGACGATGATTGCGTGGCTGATCTGACCACCGACGTTGACGACCACGCCGTCGACCGCCATGAACAGCGGTGTCCAACCAGGATCGGTCTGTGGAGCGATCAAGATGTCGCCGGGCCCGAGATCGCGGGGGTCGGCAGGGTCGAGGATCACGCATGCCTTGCCGGTGATCACACCCGGGCAGCCGGCGATCCCTGGCAGCACGTCGCCAACAGAAACCGTGGTGACCTCGGCGCTACCCCGCTTCGCCCACGTCGAGATCGGCGGCACGACGGCGCCGCGGATGAAGTACGGCGGTTCGAGTTCGAACAACGCTCGCCACATGTCGTGACGCGCCGCGAGCTTCTCGTTCCAGCCGGCCGGCGATGCCACGAACGGTTCGACCTCTTCGTCGAGCAGCATGAAGATGTACTCGGGCCGGTCGATGTGGCCGGCTGCGGCGTGTCGACGTGCCAGCTCGTTGAAGATCACCCGCAACTCGTTGACGGCGATCACGATCGTGCTCTTGGTTCGTTCACGGAACCCCTGCATGTTGCCGGCGATCAACGCGCCCTCGAACTGGGCCGCCAGCTCGTCTCCGAGCGGCTTGACCTTGGCTCGCACCTCCTCGATCACCTGAAGCCGTTCGGCGACCTTTGCGGCGTTGCGGATGCGCGGTGATTCATTGTCGTCTTGCAAACGGATGCGATCGAGCATGATCAGCGGCAGTCGAGGATTGGTCTCCCAGGAATCCGCGCTGATCTCCCATTCGTTCGGACCACGCGATCCGAAGTCGACGATGAAGTCGTCGAACGCGGTGAGGAATGCCCTCGCCTCGGCGCTCCCCGAGGCAGCGAGCCGGTCAGGAAGGCCGTCGACACCCTGGTCGAACGCCTCGGTCAGCTCTTTGCTGTCGCGAACCATGCGTGACAGTTCCCACAACGCGTAGTTCGGTTCGGCGGAGTCGACATCGCCGAGGCCGGAGAGCAGCTTCATCGGCACGGTCGGATCGTCGATCGCCTGGCCAATGGCGTACAAGATGCCCGGGGCGATTCCCGAGCTGCTCGACGACACCGTGTGGGCATCGAACAGTCGAACGAGCCACGGCTGCAGCGACCGGGCACGGGCAACGAGCTCGTCGTCGGGCATCCCCGAGAGATCAGGCCGGTCGCGTCGCAGCGTCTTCATTGCGGCCTTGTCCTGATCGAGCTCCGGCCACGACGTTGTGCTCATGACCCACCCCATGTGCTTCAAGATGCCGGGAACGAGATCGGGCTTGTCGTCGCGCGGATCGGCGACGTAGGGCGGCACGTCGGGATGGTCGCCGAAGAAGGCGAGGTCGAGTTGCGCGACCGTCAGGACCGGGTTGCGTACACCCTGCATGCGAACGTTCGAGAGGTTGATGTAGAAGTAGCCGCCGAAGAACCCGCCTGTCTCCGGAAGCTTCTCCGACATCTCACCGGGCTCGAAGTATCCCATTCGGACGTAGCCGTCGCGCCAGCCCAGGACGATGCCGTTGTCGAAGGTGAATTGCTGCCCCAGCGGCGAGGCTGGCGTCGCCAGAACCTCGCCGGCGTTGGAGCGGGTGTAGTGCGGCCAGCGCTCGCTCGGCGGCCAGTCGGCGATCCAGCGATCTTCCATGCGATCAAACCCCCTCGTGCGATCGAAGATCACACGTTAGCCGTCAGCCCTCGCTGCCTCCATACCAGGCCAGCATGGTTGAAAGTTGGATGCCAAAGTTTCCCTGACCCACTGCGTGATCACGGCTTGGCATCGACCCAGAACGGGGCGCGCAGGGCGCGCTTGTTGATCTTGCCCATCGTGGTTCGGCCGAGATCGGTGACGATCTCGATGGTGCGCGGGCACTTGTAGCGGGTCAGGCGCTCGCGGCAGTAGGCGAGCAATTCGGCGACGTCGGGTGGGTTGGCCGGGTCGGCGGCGATGACGAGCCCCTTCAGCTCCTCGCCCATGTCGGCGTTGGGCACACCGATGCACGCCACGTCGGCGACGCCCGGGTGCTCGATCAAGACCTGCTCAGCCTCTGCGGGATAGATGTTGACGCCGCCCGACACGACCATGTCGCTGAACCGGTCGGTGATGAAGACGTAGCCATCGGCGTCCATGTACGCGATCTCGCCGATCGTGAAGACCCCTGGCGCGATGTGCGCAGCTGTCGTCTTCTCCGGATCGTTGGGATAGACGATGCCGCGACCGGTCGCGTCTGCAAAGAACAGGCGTCCCTCGACGCCGGGAGGCACCTCGTTGTTGTCGTCGTCGAGCACCATCGCGGTGAACGGGTCGATGGCGCGGCCGACGCTGCCAGGGTGCAGCAGCCACTCCTCGCTGGTGATCGTGCAGGTGGTGCCGACCTCGCTTGCACCGTATGCATCCCAGAAGATCGGGCCCCACCATTCGATCATCGCCCGCTTGACCTCGATGGGACACTTGGCGCCGGTGTGGATCACCAACTTCATCGACGACGTGTCGTAGCTCGCCTTGACATCGTCGGGGAGCGCCAGCAAACGCACGAAGTGCGTCGGCACCATCACCGCGGTCTCTGTGCGGTATGTCGCGATGGCGGCCAGCGTGCCCTCCGCGTCGAAGCGGTG
>JANMNE010000167.1:0-13002 GCA_031373785.1 Ilumatobacteraceae bacterium | reverse complement strand
CACGGGCCGAGCACGTACGCAGGCGCCGGCTCCATCGAGGTGATCAGCCGCACCAGCGCATCGGGCGCGTGCTCGACGGTCTCGATCGGCTCGAGTGGTGCCCTGGCAGCCAAGGCCAGCAGGTGCTGGCGCTCGGCGTCGTCGAGACGCAGTGCCCGCGCCAGCGCTGACAGCACATCGACCGAGGCGTTGATCGGGCGACCTTGCTCGAGCCACGTGTACCAGGTCACCGACACGCCGGCGAGCATGGCGATCTCCTCGCGCCGCAGGCCCTTGGTTCGCCGAGACCGGCCGACCGGCAGCCCGACGTCGGTCGGTGCCAGCGCATCGCGACGAGCGCGCAGGAATGCCGCCAGCTCGTCACGTCGGGTCATCGGGCCATTCGATCACGCCGCGGGCCGCAGCGCGTAGTGGTATCGATACCCGTCAGCCGCCGTTCGACGCCTTGACCCAGGTGCGGCACGGTTGACCGCGCAGCGAACCGCACGCCGGTGGGGCCGGCTCGGGCACCTCGACACCGGTCACGACTGGCAGCACGAGCCTCGAGGGATGGTCGGCATCGCTGGCCACGGTCACCGTCTCGCCTTGGTCGATCGTGCCGAACGTCCACTCCGCACGACTGTTGCCCGGTGCGTCGATCGTCAGCCGCAGCCGACTGCCGGCGCGGAACGGATGGGCGAACGGGAACAGCTCGACGCGCACTTCGGTGAACTCGCCCACCGGCAGGGTTGCCGCGTCGGCTTCGAGGAAGGTGTGCGACGGGCGTAGCTCGGTGGCGCTGTCGGCCAACGCGCGCTCGCTGGCTCGCAGCCAACCGCTCTGCACGTAGATCTCCTGCCCGTCGGGCCGCACCTCGCTGATCGTCGCTTCGAGATCGGTGTCGGCCGATGTCGACTCGATCCACAGATCGACGGACCCGGACCCGGCGATGACCACGTCGTTGGCGAGGGGCGCGGTGACGAAGCCGAGGCCGGTCTCGTCGGGCATCGGCTGCCAATCGAACTGCGTGGCGACGTTCCAGATATCGCCACGGTCACCGGTGTAGAAGGTGGCTGGCAGCACGCTGGGGTCGGCGATGTACTTGCTCTCGCCTGGCTGTGTCAACGGCCCGTCGGTCAGGGCTCCGTTGCCGTCGAGCAGCCAGGTCGTCGCCGTCGCCGAGGGGATCGGCCACGACGGGAACTCGGCGACGAAGTTCGGCACCGGGGTGCCGGGGGAGTACCCCGGGTTGCCGCCGTGCTCGAAGTCGATCCGCACCGACGGCTCGGCCTGGAACGCGGTCAAGGCCTGGTCGTAGGTGTCGCCGGCGAACCGATCCTCGTACGGCGGGAACGTCTCCACACCCCAGAGCGCCTTGCCGAGCACGGGTGCGATTGCGTTCAGCGGGGCCAGCGCGGGGACCTTCTTGGCCACGTAGAGCTGCAGGAACTCGAAGTACCGGGCGCTGACCGACGGGCTGATCGATTCGGTGTGCAGACCGTTCATCAGGTTGACGTAGAGGTGTGGCGAACCGGTGAAGTGGTCGAGCATCGCCGGGAAGTGGCCACCGGTCTGCTCGTCCTGCCACGCGCCGGCGAGGAACACCGGCACCTTGATTCTGTCGACGAACGTGATCGGCGCCAGCGAATCGCCGAGCGCCGGCGGGTAGTACGGGTTGTTCTTGATCTCCTCGACGAGATCCGGGTTCTGCAATCGCAGCTTCTGGTTGTCGGCGCACACGGCGTCGCCGTCGTCGGCTCGGGCCTTCGTCCATTTCTGGCCGAATGGCTTGGCCTCGTCGAAGCGCTCCTGGGCGAACGTGGAGGCGAAGCCGGTGTTGAGGATGCCGCCCGGGTACAACGTGCCCCGGAAGGTGTCGTCGATCACCGACAGCGGGGTGATCGAGTTGAGGCTCGGCGGCTGCGTTGCGGCGACGAACAGTTGCGTGATCCCCGGGTAGGACACGCCGACCATGCCGACCTGGTGATCGAGGACCCACGGCTGCGCCGCCACCGTCTCGATGACGTCGTAGCCATCGAGGTTCTGCACGGTTTCGAAGAAGTTGTACGAACCACCGCTGCAGCCGCTGCCGCGCATGTTGACACCGACGTAGGCGAACCCCATCGTCGTGTAGATCTGGGCGAGTTGGGCGCTGTCGGGATCGCTCGGCTGGTAGCCGCTGTACTCGACCACCGTGGGATACGGGCCCTGGTCGGCGGGGCCGGGCAGGAGCACGTTGGCGCTCAGGGTGGTTCCGTCGCGTGTGGTGATGTACCCGAAGCCCTCGGCCAACTTCGGCTGGCCGGAATAGAACCCGGCGGGTGGGTTGACGGCCGGATCGACGACGGAAACCGGGTCACTGATCTCGGTGGCGCTGGTGACGGTGTACCCATCGCCCGGCTCGAGGTTGCGGAACAGCAGCGAGCCCTGCTGGTCGACGGTCCCCTTGGCGACCTCGGCGTCGTCGTGGTTGACGGCCAGCGAGTCGCCCGGCTGCGCGCCGAGCACGGCGATCTGATCGGTACCCGGCTGCACGACGAATGTGGCCTTGACGTGGGGAAGCGTTGTGGGGATGGTCGTGGTGGGGATGGTCCCCTGCTGGCCCGGGGCGCTCGAGGTCGACCTGCTGCCCTCGAAGCCGGAGCAGCCGGCGATCAGCGCTGCGGCGGCCAGGAGTTTCACGAATCGGGAGCGCATCGAACGATTGTTCCATGCCGTGCCTCGAGTCCGGCATCGCGACATGAGTCGGGTGTCACGTATCCACGAGGCCCTCTGCGGGTCTTCTTCTCCAAGGGACGGTCGCCGAAGGGAGGTGCGTATGGCGACGATCATCGTTGGTTCGTTGGCATTCAGTATCGGCGGCGCATTCATGCGGCAGTCCGACGGGTTCACCAGGTTCTGGCCGAGCGTCGCGATTGCCGCGTGCTTCGTGATCGGTGCGGCATTCCTCGCCAGAGCGGTGAATCGTGGCGGGTTGAGCACCACGTTCGTGATCGGTCTCGGCATCGAGGCCGTGATCTCGGTCGGGATCGGGTTGGCCCTGCTGGGCGAGCACCTGACCGGGCCGCAGACGGCCGGCATCGCGATCATCCTGGTCGGATTGGTCACCCTCAAACACGGATAGCGTCGAGTCGGTGAGGCGCGTGGAGGACGAGGTCGGCGTGTTGACAGTGCTTCGCGGTACGACGTACCTCGGCAGCCATCCGCGAGCACGGCGTCGCGTGTTCGACGTCGACATCGTGTTCACGGCGTCCCACAACGAGTGGAGTGTCCTGAGGCACCCAGGTGGGCGCCAGACACTCCACTCCGCAACAATGGTCGGGTGCTGTCACTCGAAGCGATGTTGTCGGATCTGGAATACCTGGTGTCGATCGAGTCGCCATCTCACGACATCACAGCGATCACGCGATCGGCGGGTTCGGTCCGCGATGTGATCGAGCGCAGGCTGGGACGTCACGCCGAACTGGTCGGCAGCGAGGCCGGGCCCCATGTGCACACTCGCTTCGGGCCGTCCTCCAAGGTGCTCATCGTCGGCCATCACGACACCGTCTTCCCGCTCGGGGCTCTGGCCACCCGACCGTTCGCGGTCACCAACGGCAGGGCCACCGGCCCCGGCGTCTTCGACATGAAGGGCGGCATCGTGCTGGCCATTCACGCGCTGTCGTTGCTCGATGATCTCGATGGGGTCGAGTTGTTGATCACCGCCGACGAAGAGGTCGGTTCGGACGCGTCTCGCGCATTGATCGAAGAGCGCGCGCTGGCGTGCGGCGCCGTGCTGGTGCTGGAGCCGAGTGCCGACGGCGGCGCGTTGAAGACGGCGCGCAAGGGCACAGGAACGTTCGAGGTGGTCGTGCACGGCAAGGCTGCGCACGCCGGCTTGGAGCCGGAGAAGGGGATCAACTCGCTGGTCGCCGCGGCGCAGTTGATCACCAGGATCGCCACGTTCGGCGACCCGGAGAAGGGCACCACGGTGACTCCCACGGTTGCGACCGCCGGGACGGCTGACAACGTCGTGCCGGCGATGACGCGGGTGCGCGTCGATGCCCGTGTCAACGTCGCGGGGGAGAAGGAGCGCGTCGAGCATCTGATGAGCACGCTGTCGTCGGATGTGCCGGGCGCGGGGGTCGAGGTCTCCGGTGGGCTCGGCCGCCCGCCGATGCCCGAGTCGGCATCGACCAGTCTGTTCGCCGTTGCCCAAGCGGCCGCCGAGAAAGCGGGTCTCGCCCCGGTGACCGGGATCGCCGTGGGCGGCGGCAGCGACGGCAATTTCACCGCAGCGCTCGGCGTGCCGACGCTCGATGGGCTCGGTGCCATCGGCGGTGGCGCCCACGCCGACCACGAGTTCGTGCTCGTCGACACGATGGTCGATCGCGCCCGCTTGGTCGCCGCGATCGTCGCCGAGTTGTTGCGTTAGTCGGGCGACCCGTCACTCGACGCGCTCTCGGTCAACTCCACGAGTCCACCACCGGTCAACGTGCCGGCGTTGCGGTAGACGGCGAGCTTGCTGCGGCTGTCGTCGATGTCGAGGTTGCGCATCGTGAGCTGACCGATGCGATCGAGCGGCCCGAACGCGGCGTCGTCGACCTTCTCCATGCTCAGGCGCTCCGGCGCGTAGGTGAGGTGTGGCCCGGTGGTGTCGAGGATCGAGTAGTCGTCGCCGCGGCGCAGCCGCAACGTGACCTCACCCGTGACCGCGGCGCCGACCCAACGCAGCAGCGGCTCGCGCAGCATCAGGCTCTGCGGGTCGAACCAGCGCCCTTCGTACAGCAGCCGGCCGAGTCGGCGGCCCATCGTGCGGTAGTTCTCGATCGTGTTCTCGTTGTGGATCGCGGTGACGAGGCGCTCGTAGGCGATGTGCAGCAAGGCGAGCCCGGGACCCTCGTAGATGCCGCGGCTCTTGGCTTCGATGATCCGGTTCTCGATCTGGTCGCTCATCCCGAGACCGTGCCGGCCGCCGATCGCATTGGCCTCGTGCACCAACTCGATCTGCGATGGGAATTCCGTGCCGTTCAGCGTGACCGGCCACCCTTCGTGGAACCCGATGGTCACGGTCTCGGTGGTGATCACCACGTCGTCGCGGTAGTGGGCCACGCCCATGATCGGCTCGACGATGTCCATCGACGTGCCGAGCTCTTCGAGCGACTTGGCCTCGTGGGTCGCGCCCCAGATGTTGGCGTCGGTCGAATAGGCCTTCTCGGTGCTGTCGCGGTAGGGCAGGTCGTGGGCGATCAGGAACTCGCTCATCTCCTTGCGGCCGCCGAGCTCGGAGACGAAGTCGTTGTCGAGCCACGGCTTGTAGATCCGCAGGTTGGGGTTGACGAGCAGGCCGTAGCGGTAGAAGCGCTCGATGTCGTTGCCCTTGTAGGTGCTGCCGTCGCCCCAGATGTCGACCCCGTCGTCGTGCATCGCCCGCACCAGCAACGTCCCTGTGACGGCGCGGCCGAGTGGTGTGGTGTTGAAGTACGTTCGCCCGGCGGTGCTGATGTGGAAGGCACCGCATTGCAGCGCCATCAGACCTTCGCGGACGAGCTCGGCGCGGCAATCGATCAGCCTGCCCAGTTCGGCGCCGTACTGCTTGGCGCGGCCGGGCACGCCGCTGAGGTCGGGCTCGTCGGCCTGGCCGAGGTCGGCGGTGTACGCATACGGCAGCGCCCCGTGGTGACGCATCCAGGCGACGGCCGCCGATGTGTCGAGGCCGCCACTGAAGGCAATCCCTACTCGCTCGCCCTTGGGGAGTGTGGTCAGCACCTTCGACATAGACACGAGACGCTACCGGCCGTACGCTGCGGCTCGTGAAGGTCTTGTTCGCCTCGGCCGAGTTCGCACCGTTGGCGAGGGTCGGCGGCCTCGCTGCAGCAGCGGCCGGCCTGGTGGCAGAACTGCGCCGTCAAGACGTCGACGTGCAGGTGGTCGTGCCCGACTACTTTGCGACCCCGCTGCTCGACGAGTCGGTCATCACCCTCGACGTGCCGGAGTGGGCCGGCCCGGCCACGGCACGCACCGGCTCGCTTGCGGGGATCGGCGCGATCACCCTGATCGATGCGTTCGGCGTCCGCAAGAGCCACCCGTACCTCCAGCCCGATGGTCACGGTTGGCCCGACAACGACCGCCGGTTCATGGCCTTCTCTGCGGCACTCGGCGCGCTCGCCGAGGCCACGCGCCCCGATGTGCTGCATCTCAACGACTGGCACACCTGTGTCGCCTTGGCGCACATGGCCGAGCTACCCCCGACCATGCTGACGATCCACACCCTCGGCTACCAGGGCCGCACGAACCCGGGTTGGCTGATGACACTGCCGAAGCGGGTCGAGGCGTTCGAGCAGTGGGGTGACTGCAACCCGTTGCTCGGTGGCATCCGCCTGGCCGACGTGGTCGTGGCCGTCAGCCCGAACTACGCGGCCGAGATCACGACGCCGCAGGGCGGCTTCGGTCTCGACGAGCCGCTGCGCGAGCGCGGCGACCGCCTGGTCGGCATCCTCAACGGGATCGACGCCGATGAATGGGATCCGCACACCGACCGTCACCTGCCGGTGACGTACTCGGCGACCGATGTGGGTGCCAAGGCGGCAATCCGCGCCGACTTGCTGGCGCGCTACGGCCTGACCGACGGCGGTGGCCCGTTGCTGACGATGGTCACCCGCCTCGCCGAACAGAAAGGCGTCGACCTGCTCGTGCCGCTGACGCCCTTCTTGTCGCGTCTCGGCGCCTCGCTGATCGTGCTCGGCGATGGCGAGCAAGGGTTGGCCGACGCCCTCACCGCGGCGGCGACCGCGCACCCGCGTGACGTGGCGTTCGTGCGCGGCTACGACGAGGCATTGGCCCACCAGCTGTTCGCCGGCGCCGACGTGTTCACCATGCCCAGCCGGTTCGAGCCGTGCGGTCTCGCCCAGATGCAATCGATGCGCTACGGCACGCTGCCACTCGTGACCGACGTCGGGGGGTTGCACGACACCGTCATCGATGTCGACGACGCACCCACTCGTGGCACGGGCATCGTGGTGCCCGACGCCAGCTCGGTTGCGTTGATGGACGGGCTGCACCGCATGGTGAAGGCCTACGCGCAGCCACGCCGTCGCGCCGCGATGCAGCGTCGCGGGATGGCCGTCGACTGGTCGTGGAAGCGTCCTGCCGCGGCCCACGTCGACTGGTATCGGCGCCTGCTCGCTGAACCGGCGGCGCGAAGCGTCTAACGTGCCGCACCATGGCTGAGCCCAAGGTTCTCGTGGTCGTGTTGGCGGGCGGGGAGGGCAGGCGGTTGGCGCCGCTCACCACAGACCGGGCCAAACCTGCCGTGCCCTTCGGGGGCACGTACCGAATCATCGACTTCGTCCTGTCGAACTTCGCCAACGGTCGCTACCTCAAGATCGTCGTGCTGACGCAGTACAAGAGCCACAGCCTCGACCGCCACATCAGCCAGACGTGGCGCTTCTCGACGCTGCTCGGCAACTACGTCACGCCGGTGCCAGCGCAGATGCGCAGGGGACCGCAGTGGTTCAGTGGCTCGGCCGATGCGATCTACCAGAACCTCAACCTCATCAGTGACGAGCGTCCCGACATCGTGTGCGTGTTCGGCGCCGATCACATCTACCACATGGATCCGCGCCAGATGGTCGAGCACCACCAGGCGGTCGGCGCCGGCGTCACCGTGGCGGCGATCCCCGTTGCGGTCAGCGAGGCGTCGCAGTTCGGCATCATCCAGGCCTCCGATACGGGCAAGATCATCGCCTTCCACGAGAAGCCGGCCGACCCGCCGACCATGCCCGGTGACACAACCCGCGCCCTGGCGTCGATGGGCAACTACGTCTTCGACACCCAGACCCTGATCGACGTGGTCAGCCCGACCGGCACCGACTCGATCGCCACCGACATCGGCGGCGACGTGATCCCCATGCTGACCCGGGCCGGTGTAGCCCACATGTACGACTTCTCGACCAACGTGATCCCCGGCCAGGCCGAGCACGAGCGCGGCTACTGGCGCGACGTCGGGAGCCTCGACGCGTACTACGAGGCCAATATGGACCTCCTCGAGCCCGTACCGCCGTTCAGCCTGTACAACCGAGAGTGGCCGGTCTACAGCCTGCAGTTGCCGCTTCCGCCGGCCAAGATCGATCACGGGCCGGGTGGCGAGCGGCCGGGCATCGACCACAGCTTGCTGTGTGCCGGCTCGATCGTGTCGGGGGGAACGGTCGAGCGCTCGATCCTCGGGCCGGAGACCTACGTCGACGCGTCGGCGATCGTCAGTGAGTCGATCCTCTTCCCGGGCGTGCGCGTCGGGCCGGGGGCCCGGCTGCACCGCTGCGTGATCGACAAGAACGTCGAGATCCCCGCAGGGCGATCGATCGGGCACGATCTCGAGGCCGACCGCGAGGAGTTCGTCGTCAGCGAGCGCGGCGTTGTCGTGGTGGAGAAGGACCGGCGGATCAGCTGACCGGATCGGGTGATTCCGCCGGCCGGTACATGCCGGCGAGCGATGCAACGCTGATGCAGAGCGCGGCGCAGGCCAGCACCAGTTCGACGACCGCGATCCACTGAACCCTGCCGAGGTCGCCGGCACCGATGGCCGCGCCGATGACCGCCGTGGCGATGCCGAAGTACGGCGCGAACCGCCAGTTGGAGATCGCCGCGAACATCACCAGGAGGGGCGCGTAGAACGGCAACAGATTGAACAGGAGGTTGCGCGGCTCGGCGTCGGCGCCGAGCCCCCACGTCGACAGCCCGATCACCCGGGACGACTCCCAGACGGCGACGAGACCGACGATGACAGCGGCCCATCCCACACCGAACACCATTCGCCACATGGGCGTCAGCTGGCCGGCCCGGCGCGGTACCACGACCCACGTCGCGTCGCGCTGCTCGGGATCGTCCGACTCGTCCGACTCGTCGTACTCATCCGATTCGTCGTACTGCTCGGGCCCGACGGGCTCAGCGTCGGCGGGCGCACCGGGATCCATCGCTGGCACCATATCGGGCGACAGGCGACACGAGCGTGCGCCCGACTACCCTTGCGCAATGGCAGCCGAGCGGTCGACTCCCTTCGCCAAGCTCAGCGTCTTCTTCCCGATGTGGAACGAAGAGGCCTACATCGATCGAGCGATCGAGACCGCCACGACCGAGTGCCGCTCGTTGCAGGAGCGCAACGAGATCCTCGAATACGAACTGATCATCGTCGACGATGCCTCGACCGATCACACCGGCAAGCTGGCCGACGAGATGGCTGCCGCCGATCCGCACATCCGCGTCGTGCACCACCCGGTCAACCGCAAGCTCGGTGGCTCGATGAAGACCGGCTTTGCCACCGCCACGGGTGACGTCGTGCTGTACAGCGATGCCGATCTCCCGTTCGACATGGCCGAAGTGTCGCGGGCCATCCGGCTGATGCGCTACTACGACGCCGACATCGTCAGCGCGTTCCGGTTCGACCGCACCGGCGAAGGCTCGCTGCGCACCGTGTACACGTTCTTCTACAACTTCTTGATCCGGCGCCTGTTCGGGGTGCGGATGCGCGACATCAACTTCGCCTTCAAGCTGTGCCGCGGGTCGATCTTCGACCACATCTCGCTGCGCAGCGAGGGGTCGTTCATCGATGCCGAACTGATCATCCAGGCCAACAAGCTGGGCTTCAACGTCATCCAGTTCGGGGTCGACTACTTCCCCCGCACCCGTGGCGAGAGCACGCTGGCGTCGGGCAGCGTGATCCGTAAGATCGTCAGCGAGATGCTGCAACTGCGGCGCGAACTTCGTGACCTACAACCGGTCGTGAGACCGTTCACCTGAGCCTGACCTGACCTTTCCCGAGGAAGGTGGCTGATAGATTGAGGGTGACGTCCCCAGTCGGAGTTTGTTCGTTTTGAATGCCCGTAGACCATCGAAGCCACCGCCGCGCCGCCGTCGTAGGCCCGCGCCCTCGCCGATCGGTCGATGGATGCCGGCGGTTGCCGGTGCCGGCGTGCTTGCGGTCGTCATCGTGGCCGGGCTGTCGGGACGAGGTGGGGCGACGAGCGCCGACACCGTGCCGACGACTGCAGCTGTTTCGGTTGCAGCAACCGGGGCCGCGCTCACCGGGCCGCCGATCGTGGTCGACACGGATCCGGGAATCGTCAAGACCACGCTGACACACGGCCTTGCCAAGGGCAACGCCGGCGACGACGTGAAGGCGCTGCAGCAGCGACTGACCGACCTCGGTTTCGCACCCGGCCCCATCGACGGATCGTTCGGTTCGGGCACCCAGCAGGCGGTGTGGGCGTACGAGAAGTTGATCCTGAAGACGCCGCGGGCCAATGCCACGGGGCGGATCACCAACGACATGTGGCAGGTGATGCAGGACCGCATCACCATCCCGCCACGGCGCCCGACTGCGGCCGGCACGACGCACGTCGAGATCTATGTGCCCGAACAGGTGTTGATCGTGTTCAACAACAATCTGCCGGAACTGATCGCCCACATCTCTACGGGCGTGCAGAACGCTGATGGAACACCACAGAAGTGGTGCGACACGCTGACCTACGACACCGGGCCCAACGGCGAGCCGCTGACCGAGCCGGTGACCAAGCAGGAGTGCGCCGACGCCAAGACGCCTGGTGGTGTCTTCCACTTCACGCGGCGCTACGACGGCAAGCGCACCGGTCCTCTCGGCGGGATGATGAACCCGGTCTACTTCAACTACGGGATCGCCGTGCACGGCGCCGACAACGTGCCGCTGGCACCCGCGTCGCACGGTTGCGTCCGCCTGAACCAGAAGATCGCGACCGTGTTCCCCTCGATGGTGAAGAAGGGCGACCTCGTCTACGTCTGGGGTCAGGACGGCAGGGATCCCGAGCAGTACAGCCGCCGCGACAGCCTGCCGTCGTTCAACTACGCCGACCCCGACGCCACGACGACCACCGAGTCGACGACGACCCTCCCGCCGACGACGGTTCCCGCGCCGACCACCACCAAGCCGACCCCGACCACGCTGACGGCAACCACCACGACCCCGGTGACCACCACCACGTCGCCCGCACCCACGTCGAGCTCAACCCTCTTCGGGTAGTCCGTGCGCACTTCCGCGAAGTGACGGCCTCAAGCGGTCGGGAGGGGTGCGGCGACGATGTCGACGCGTTGGCCGAGGACCTCTTCGAGCAGGTTGCTGCGCTCGTTGGCGGTGTACAGCTCGAGGCTGATCTCCTTGCCGCGCTTGGCCAGGGCCTCGATCACCAGGCGATCGCGGCGAACGTGGGCCATCACCGACCGCACCCGCCCATCGTGGCTGCGGTCGAGCCCAATGGCGACGCGCAGGATGCCGGCCAGCGTCTTGACCAGCCGCTGGTGGTCGCTCGACAGTCGACCGAACTCGGCGTGACCGGGTTTCGGGGCGCTCTTGCGGTGGTACCGGGCGATCTGGGCGATGATCTCGATCTCGGTGTCGGTCAACCCGGTCAACTCGCTGTTGCGCACGACGTAGTAGCTGTGGAGGTGGTGCTTGCTGTGCGAGATCACCAGACCGACGTTGGCCAGCAGCGCCCCGGCCTCGAGGTACTCGCGGGCATCGGCCGGTAGCTCGTGCAGCGCCTCGGTGGCGTCGAACAGCTGCAGCGCGAGGGCGGCGACGTGCGCCGAATGGGTGAGGTCGTCGTCGCAGCGTTCGGCCAGGGCTCGGATCGACCGGCGTGACACGTCGCGCAGGTGATGCAGTGCGCCACCCTGCAGCCGGGCGATCGTGTCGAGCAGCACACCCTCGCGCAGCGCGGCTTCGCTGAAGACGAAGCTCTTGATGCCGAAGATGTCGGCGACGCCCTCCAGCACCAGGGCGCCGGCGACGATGATGTCGGCACGCGCCGGGTCGAGGCCGGGCGTCGGGCGGCGGTCGTCGGACGAACGCTTCTTGGCGAGCGACTCGGTGATCGTCTGCAGCTCGCCGACCGTGAACTCGAAGCGGTTGAAGGTGTGCAGCGCCGTGTCGTCGCGTGCCGCGTGGATGATCCGGGCGATCGTCTCGGCCGTGCCTGACGAGGCGATGGCGATGGCGAAGCCGAGCTCCTCGACGTCGCGCTCGAACGTCGCCAGGATCGAGCGGATGTACGAGCGGCATTCACCGACGGAGTCCGAGGTGGTCGTGCCGCCGGCGAAGAACCGATCGGTCAAGCGAACGGCGCCGAGCTTGAAACTGCGCGCCGCCAGGGTCTCGCCGCGCTCGCCGACGAGCACCTCGGTCGAGCCGCCGCCGATGTCGACCAGGATCAACCGCTGCTCGAACGCCGGCACTGCCTGCAGCACGCCGAGGTGGATCAAGCGGGCTTCCTCCAACCCGGAGATCACCTCGATGTCGACCTTGGCCTCGCGCCGGGCTCGGGTCAGGAACACATCGGCGTTGTGGGCTTCTCGAACGGCGCTGGTGGCCACGGCGCGCACCGGAGCGTTGTGCGCCGCGGCGATGCGTTGCATGCGGCGCAGCGATGAGATGCCGCGGTCGATGGCGTCGGTCGACAGTTCCTTCATGTCGCCGCCACCGTGACCGAGGCGCACGGTCTCCTTCTCGCGGGTCACGATCTCGTAGCCGTTGTCGAGCACTCGGGCGACGACGAGGTGGAAGCTGTTGGTCCCGATGTCGAGCGCGGCCAAGTTGACCGGACCGGGCGACGTGGTCACCCTTGGGCAATCCGGTCTTGGCACGACTGCATGCCACCGAGCACACCGGACCGGAAGGCGTCGACCTTCTCGAACGCGCTGCCGTTGATGTTGGTGTCGCTGGTCTTGTCGCCGCGCACGATCGCCGTGACGATCGCCTCGTCGAGGTCGCCCGCCGACAGGTACAACGGGCGTCCCTTGGGTTGCGGGGGCAGGTCGTCGCGGATCCAAGCCCCCGTCAGGCAATCATCGAGCAGTGCCCGCGGCTCGCCGGTCAGCGTGCTGCCGAGCAGCCCCTGCACGTTCTCGCTGTAGCCCTGCGAGATCAGGTAGCCGATCGACATGTCGCCCAAGAGCGGATCGGCGATCGTTGTCGCCGCCCAGTCCTGGTCGACGAAGATGGTGTTGCTCGCGGCGCAG
>JANMNE010000154.1:0-32517 GCA_031373785.1 Ilumatobacteraceae bacterium | reverse complement strand
TGAGAGCGAGAGCGGGCTCAACGAGCGACTCGATCCGGTGATCGCACGGCTCGACGAGACCGGTAACCCGACGTTGGCATTCCTCGCCAGTGGGTGGGAAGGGCTGAAGGTTCGGCTCACGGCCAAGGCGGCCACGCAGGCGGAAGCCGAGTCGTTGCTCGACACGTGGGATGCCGAGGTGCGGGCGGTCGTGGGCGAACACGTCTTCGCGGTCGACGACGAGAACATGGAGTCCGCGACCTTGGCACTGATGCGCGCCCGCGGCGTGACCCTGGGGCTCGCCGAGTCGGTCACCGGTGGGCTCGTTGCCGGTCGGTTGACCGCTGTGCCAGGAGCCAGCGACGTGCTGCGCGGCGCGATCGTGTCGTACGCCAGCGAGGTGAAGTTCGATCTGCTGGGTGTGCCCGAGGGCCCCGTCGTCAGTGAGGCGGCCGCAGCAGCGATGGCCACCGGGGTGAGAAGGGTGCTCGGTGCCGACGTCGGTCTGGCGCTGACCGGCGTTGCCGGGCCGACCGAGCAGGACGGTATGCCCGTCGGCACGTTGTGCGTGGGCGTCGACGACGGAACGGTCGTGGTCACCCGCACGTTCCGTTTGCCCGGTCAACGCGAGCAGATGCGACAGATGAGCGTGATCACAGCGCTCGATTTCCTCCGCCGTCACTTGCTCGCCGGCGAATAGGCTCACGGCCACGCCCTCGTAGCTCAACGGATAGAGCAGCGGGTTTCTACCCCGTAGGTTGGGAGTTCGATTCTCTCCGAGGGCGCTCGTCGACCGGAGTAGCGTCCCCTCGCAACATTCGTGTTTGCAGATGGGGGTGTTCGGGTGGGATCAGGAATCACACGCATTGCGGTGCTCGGTGGTGGCCCCGGCGGCATCGCCGCGGCGTTCGAGCTCACCGCCACGCCCGAGTTGCGGGCCCGGAACCACGTCACGGTGTACCAGCCCGGCTGGCGGTTGGGTGGAAAGTGTGCGAGTGGCCGCAACGCCGCGCACCACCAGCGGATCGAAGAGCACGGCCTGCACGTGCTGTTCGGCTTCTACGACAACGTGTTCGACCTCGTGCAGCGGGCGTACACCGAGCTGAATCGCGATCCCAACGCGCCGTTGTCGACGTGGGAGCAGGCCTTCAGCCCGTGCCACGAGTTGGTGTTCTTCGATCAGCACGCCGGGGACTGGAACCGGCAGGTCCTCAACTTCCCATCGAACGATCGCATCCCCGGCGACGGCGACCGAGTGCACCTCGGCGAGGTGATCCGAAAGGCGCTCGACGCGGTCCTCGGCAGGATCGAATCGATCACGGGCGTGCATCGCGACGACGTGGTGACGACAGCCCAACCACCGCACCGAAGCCTCCTCGGCGCGGTGGTCCACGAGGTCAGCGACCACGTGTCGCGGTGGTTCCGCGAGCTTGCCGAAGCAACCGAACACGAGGTGCATCGCGAGGTGGTCAGGTTGCTGGCAACCGAGCTGCACCGTCTCGAATCCGGCTTCGAGCATCTGCTGGCGGATTCGTTCGGTGAGGTGGGCAAAGCGCTGCGGACCGCCCGTGACCTGCTCTGGAAGCTGTGGATGGAACATCACCTGCAGGACAACGAGCCGCGGTTTGCGTTCACCTCGCTCGATGTCGTGGGCACGATGGTGGCCGGGATCGTCGACGACAACCTGCTCGGCGACGGCTTCCAGAAGGTCAACGGCGAGGAGTTCAGTGCCTGGCTGCTCCGCAACGGCGCGGAGCAGTTCTCGGTCGACAACTCGCCGATCGTGCGTGGTCTCTACGACCTCACGTTCGGGTTCGAGCACGGCGATCCGACGAAGCCGAACCTGGCAGCCGGCCAGTCGATCGAGGCGCTGGTGCGCATCGGCTGTCTCTACAAGGGGTCGATCACCTACAAGATGATGGCGGGGATGGGCGACACGATCTTCGGGCCGATGTACGAGGTGTTGTCGAAGCGGGGTGTCGAGTTCAAGATGTTCAACTGGGTGTCAAAGCTGACCCCGGCGAAGGACGACAACGTCATCGACACGATCGAGGTCATTCAGCAGGTCGACCCCACCGCGGACTACCCGTACCTGATCGACGTCGGCGGGTTGCCGTGCTGGCCATCGGGGCCGGCGTGGGATCACATCGTCGACGGCGATCGGCTGCGCACATCCGGTGTCGATCTGGAGCAGGTCGCCAATCCGCTGAGCCGCAGGCCGACGGTGCTGCAGCGTGGCGTCGACTTCGACCAGGTGGTGCTGGGCATCTCGGTCGGCGGGCTGCGGCCGATCTGCTCCGACCTGGGTGGCGAACGCAATCCCAAGTTCCAGGCGATGCTCGACAACCTTCGCACCGTCGGCACTCGGGCCGTGCAGGTCTGGTCGGGCGAGACGACGGAAGATCTCGGCTGGTCGCCAACGGCCAGTTCCATCTCGACCGGCTACGTCGAACCGCTCGACACCTACTGCGACATGTCGCACCTGATCGGCAGCGAGGCGTTCCCTCCCGGCGAGGTCAAGAGCATCGGCTACTTCTGCGGACCCCTGACCGACCTGCCGGACCACCCCGCCGATCTGAACGCGGTCAAGCGCCAAGCGCTCGACTACTTCTCTACCGAAGTTCAGCATGTGTGGCCGAAGGCGGTGGATTCGACGGGCTTCGATTGGAACGTGCTCATCGACGACGCCAGTGGCGCCGGCGAGGCGCGGTTCGACGCGCAGTACTGGCGCGCGAACACACAGGGGACCGAGCGCTACGTCACCACCGGCAAGGGCTCGGTCGAGTACCGGCTGCAATCCGATGACAGTGGCTACACGAACCTGGCGTTGGCGGGCGACTGGACGCGCAACGGCATCGACGGCGGGTCCGTCGAGGCCGCGTTCGCTTCGGGGCGCATGGCCTCGCGGGCGCTGTGTGGCTCGCCGTCCCACGTGCCGGGGGAGCACGGTCCGCTGGTTGACGGGCGTGGCGTTGCCGGGCCGCCTGGCTACGTCGAATTCGGGGGGCTCGACACCTTTCCCGGTCCGTACGACTGCAGGAACACCACGCTGTACTCGTTCATGGTCATGGCCGACATCGGTGCGCTGGAGCGCCTGATCGACAAGGTGTTGACGCGGCCGACGTTGGGTGCTGCGGAGTTCCGTCCGCTGGCTCCGATGGTGATGTTGAGCGTCGGCGACATCGTCAGTGTGGTGCCCCTGACTCCGCCGTACAGCACCTACGGCAGCGTCAACGAAGCCCAGCTCGCGGTCTGGGTGCCGGTCGTGAAGGTGACCGGGACGGGTGCGAAGAAGGTGGCGACGAACTTCTGGATGTTCACGTCGTACATCTGGGTCGACAACCCGATGTCGATGGCGACGGGCCGGGAGATGTATGGCTGGCCGAAGTCGATGGGCATCATCCAGCTACCGAATGAGACGGACGCATCGATTTCCCTGAAGACGTATGGGCTCGACTTCGCGCCCGAGAACCAGCCGTCGTACCTCGAGCTGCTGCGCTTGACGCCCACGGCGAACTCGGTCGGCGAGTCGCGCACCGGCACCACCGTCGGCGCATTCGCTCGCGCTCTGGTCGACGCGGTGAAGACGCAACACCAGCTCGACCTCACCGAACGCTTCGGGATCGCCGTGGACCTCACCGATGATGCGGTCGAGATGGCGCTACCGGAGGTCTACCTCAAGCAGTTCCGGTCGATCGAGTGCGGCACCGACGCGGCCCTCCAGCAGATCTGCGACTCGCATGCCGGCATCGAGTCGGTGTCGTTCCAACAGCTGCCGACCTCGTACGCCCTCACCATCAAGGAGGTCCAGAGTCATCCGTTGGCGCTCGACCTCGGGATAGCCGAGCAGGAGGTCAAGGTGGCGTTCAAGATCGAGATGAACTTTCGCCAGGACGTCGGCCGGGTTCTGTGGGACGCGTACGACCCGACCGTGGTCTTCTAGCCAGACGCAGGAGTGATGTTCGCCGCGCGCGATGCATCGGTCAACGCGGCGCTGGTGAAATCGATGGCGTCGCGGAGCGTGTTCGAGCTGAGCGCGCCGGTGGCCGCGGTCACTTCGTCATCGCCGAGGCTGTCTCGCGCAGCAGGCATCAGTCGTTCGATCGCTGAAAGCTGATCGGGGTGCACCGGCGTGACGCGGTTGCGCTGTTCCCAACCGATGATGGCGAGCGCGGCACGATGGTGACCGGCGCGCAGCAGCAGGATGGCTGATTGCATCATCCAACCGATCGCCTCGCGGGGGTCTGCCATCGAGAGCTTGGCCATGCCCTCCACGGCGTCGGCCATCGCGTGTGACTGCGCTGAGGCCCGTGCGGACTCGAGGCCGACGAGTTGACGCGTCGCGGTGGCCGCCAGGAACGAGTTGCGAACTTGCGTGAAACGGTCGCGATAGCGCGTGACTCGCTCCGACAGTTCGATCGGATCGAGGTCGGAATGGCGAGCGACCTGCCACTCGGCCAGGGTGCGCCATGTCGGCACGTCGTCGGGCGCCAGCATGCTCAATGCCTGCCGGGCGAACTCGAGCGCGCTCTCGGGGCGGTTGGAGTAGCTGTGTATCGCCGACCTGCTGACCAGCGTGACGCCCAAGGCGGTCGATGCGCCGAGTGGCGCAAGCCGAGCGCTGAGCCGCTCGGCGATGGCATCGCCCTCGCCGAGCTCACCGAGGAAGAAGCAGACCGAGCTGCCGCCGACGAGATCGACCGGGATCTCGTCGGGTACCAGCTCGAGGCTCAACGCTTCGGCCCGGGCGACGAGCGCGCGGGCTCGGTCGACGCGGCCTTCATTGATCTCGAGGCATGCCGCCGTCTGATGCAGGCAGCACTGATCGGCGACGGAGAGTGCAGCGAGGTCGAGACGCTCGACGGCTTCGGTCGCCCACACGGCCACCTCGATTCTGCCGTGCATCAACACGTCGATCGCGGCGCGCGCCACCAGATCGGCGACGAGGTCGACGCGATTGTTGGCACGGCACCACATGTACGCGGCGCGGATGTCGTCGTCGGCGCGATTGCGGTGCTGCACCGCCGGGGCCTCGGCCGGGCTCAACATCTCGCCGTAGAGGTGACGCGACAGGGTTGCGTAGTGCAGGGCATGGCGAGCGCGCACCGACTCGCGCTCGTCGCCGAGCGCCGCGTCGCCGAAGTCGCGCAACGTGTCGAGCAGACGGTATTCGCCGACCTCGCCAGAGACATCGACGATCACCATCGAGTGATCGACGAGCTCGTCGAGCTGATCGGAGACCGTGAGCAGATCGTGGTCGTCGCCGACGATCGCGAGGGCATCGGCGGCGGTGAAGTGGCCGGCAAAGACCGACAGTCGGCGAAGCAGGACCTGCAGCTCCTGCTCGAGGTGTTGGTACGACCACTCGAGCGTGTCGTACAGCACGCGATGTCGCTCGTCGAACCCTTTGGTGCTTCGCAGCAGACGAAAGCGTTCGTCGAGGTGGCGCTCGATCTCTTCAGGCGTCATCGACCGCACGCGTGCGGCAGCGAGCTCGATGGCCAGCGGAATGCCGTCGAGGCGCCGACAGATTCGCGAGACAACCGCTTCGCGTGGGCCGCTGAGATCGATGTTGGCATTGGCCGACTGCGCCCGGGAGACGAACATCTGCTCGGCCGGCGAGTCGTTGCTGCCCGTGGGCAGCGCCTCGATCGCGTAGACACGCTCGCCCACGATTCCGAGCGCAATCCTGCTGGTGGCGAGGATCCGAAGGTGCGGGCAGGCGCCAAGCAGTTCGGCCGTGAGAGCGGGTACTGCCGCGTCGAGGTGCTCGCAGTTGTCGAACACCAGGAGCGTCGACGACGACCCGATCGAGGTCGCGATCGTCTCGACCGGCGTCTGCCCAGCAGGCTGCGTCAGCCCGAGTGTCTTGAGGACGTGGAACGGCAGCGACGCGCTATCGGCCAGCGGCGAGAGCGCGACGAAGCGAACCATATCGACCGACTGGCCCACGGCCTCGGCAGCGATCTGGAGCGACAACCGCGTCTTACCGATGCCGCCGAGCCCGCGCAGCGTGACGAGCCGGCTCGTCTCGAGCAGTTCGAGCACATCGGTGATCTCGACCGAGCGCCCAACGAAACCACTCAGCTGTGTGGGCAGGTTTGCTCGCATTCGGTCGAGAGAACGCAACGCGGGGAACTCGTGCGGCAGCCCGTCGATGAGGATCTGCCAGACGTGTTCCGGTGTCGACAGATCCTTGAGGTAGTGGAGACCGAGGTCGATCACGGCGGTGCCGGGACAGTCGGCGCAAGCGTCGTCGGACAGCAGGACCTGACCGCCGTGACCGGTCGACATGATGCGCGCCGCGCGGTTGACCACCGACCCGAAGTAGTTGGTCCCGCGCAGGTTGGCGACGCCGATGTGGATCGCCATCCGCGCCTTGATGGTGATCGGCTCGGGCCATGGCTCGGCGGCGAACGCATGCTGCAAATCGATCGTCGCAGCGACAGCGTCGATGGCGCGGGCGAACACGGCGACGAACCCGTCGCCGGCGGTCGAAAAGACGATGCCGTCGTTGCGCTCGATCAACCTCACCATCAGTTCGTCGTGCCTCGAGACGGCGAGATGCATGAGCTCGGGTTCCGCTTCCCACTGCCGTGTCGAGGCCTCGAGATCGGTGAACAGGAACGCCAGCCGTCCGGTCGGCATGGCGCGCGTGCTCGGGCGTACCGCGCGCCGCCGTGGATGGCGGTGCTGAGCATGGCGTGGTGGTGTTGAAGCGCTGTCCATTGCTGCGCCCCTGGGGCTCGGTCCGGCGTCGGTGCGGTGAGGTCTGAATGTAGCCCAGCGGAGTGTTTCGAGGTACCCAGGTGGGCGCCTCGTACTCCACATGGCCGGTGTGGAGTGTTCGACGCGTTCAAACACTCCGCAGGTAGGCAGCCCGAACACCGGCGAACAGATGACACCGACAAACACAGACTGCTTGGATCAAGTCGCGACCCGACTTGTTCGATTCGATCGAAAAAGCGGCCACGGTCACCAGCGACCTCGGCCTCGCCGTGGTCGAGACAGCGCAGGACGAGAACGGACGCACGTGGCTACTCGCTCGCATGCCGGCCGAGGCGACGAAAGCCACGTGGGGTTCACCTGACTTCTTTGGCGCAATTCAGCGGCCGACGCGCTAGTCGCCTGCTGCAAACGACGGTCGGAGGGCGGTTGGCATCGGCTACCTTCCGAAGCACCATGGACACCGACGCGTTCGCTGCAGCCCGGGCCGATATCGAACGGCTGGTGGCGCTGCGATCGCAGCAGCGGCAGTGCTCGATCTCGTGGGGCGTCGTCGCTGGCGGCGAGCTGGTGTTGACCGGAGCTCAGGCGGCGGAGCCCGATCCACTCCCGACCGAGCACACGGTCTTTCGCATCGCCTCGATGACCAAGAGCTTCACGGCGTCGGCGATCCTCCTGCTGCGTGATCGTGGGTTGCTGCGACTCGACGACGTGGTTGCCGACATCGCGCCGGAGTTCGCTGCCGTCGTCGGGCCAACGGCCGATTCGCCATCGATCACGGTGCGCCACCTGCTGTCGATGGCCGGCGGGCTGACAACCGACGACGTGTGGGCCGATCGCCACGTCGACATCTCCGACGACGGGCTCGACGAGTTGCTGCGACACGGGGCGACGTTCGCCTGGGCGCCACAGAGTCACGGGGAGTACTCGAACCTCGGTTTCGGCATGTTGGGGCGGCTGATCCCTCGCGTCACGGGGCGGTCAGCGCAGGAGTTCATCACCGACAACCTGTTACGGCCGTTGGCGATGGATCGCACGACATGGATCCAACCGCACCACGACGACTGGGCAAGGCCGTACGACGTGGTCGACGACCGGCGTGTCGCTGACTTGCCGCCGCTGGGTGATGGGGCGATTGCCCCAATGGGTGGGCTGTGGTCGTGTGTCTCCGACCTGGCGCGGTGGGTCACGTGGCTCGATGATGCATTCCCACCCCGTGACGATGTCGACGCCGGGCCGCTGGGTCGCGCCTCGTGCCGCGAGATGCAGCAGATCCAACGATCGTTCCCGACCGTGTACACGCCGGCGAGTGGTGAAGGTGACGAGGCCATACCGGAGCGGATCGAGGGCTGCGGGTACGGCTTCGGACTGTTCGTCACCCACGACATCCGTTTCGGGCACTTCGCCTTCCACTCCGGTGGTCTGCCGGGCTACGGGTCGAACATGCGCTGGCTGCCGGGCCGCGGCATCGGCGTGATCGCGTTGGGCAACGCAACCTACGTGCCGATGTCGGTCATCGCTGGTCGCATCATGGAGATCCTCGACGACCACGGCTTGATCCCTACCGTGGTGCACCCCCCGAGCGCGGAGTTGCTGGGGACCGCCGAGCGGCTCGCGGTGTTGTTGTCGGATTGGACCGACGGCGCCGCGAACGATCTGTTCGCCGACAACGTCGCGCTCGACGAGCCGCTGGCCAGGAGGGCCGGCAAGGCCGAGTCGTGGACCTCCGCACACGGAAGTCTCAGCGTCGTCGATGTTGCGGCGGTCACACCGATGCGTGGCGTGGCGACGCTGCGCCACGTCGACGGCACGGAACGGCAATTCGACCTGGAGTTGTCACCGCACGTCCCACCAAGACTTCAGCTCTACGAGGAGGTCGACGGGTAGGGATTCGGGCGATCTGGCCCTACCCTAAACAAGTCCGCAGTTCGAGCCGCATGAGGTCGTGTGTGAAGTTCAAAAAGGGCGACACCGTCATTTATCCCCAGCATGGCGCGTGCATCGTGCAGGGAACCAAGAAGATGGAAGCGTTCGGTTCGACGCAGGAGTATTTGATCCTGCGCACCGTCATCAACGAGATGACCCTGTCCGTGCCGACGCTGAAGACCGATGAGGTGGGCGTGCGCCCGCCGGTCAACGCCGACGAGCTCGAGGACCTGGTCTCGGTGCTGTCGAAGCCCGACCCCCGCGTGCCATCCAACTGGAGCCGCCGGTTCAAGAACCACCAGGAGAAGCTGAAGAGCGGCGACGTGTACCAGGTGGCCGAGGTTGTTCGAAACCTCGCCGCGCAACCGTGACGCGTCGTTGTCGGCTGCCGAGCGCACCATGTACGACCGGGCGCGCATCAACCTCATCAGTGAGATCGCACCGGCCTTGCGAGTCAGCGCCGAAGATGCCGAGAAGTACCTCGACGAGGCGTTGGCCAAAGGCGTGCTGAAGGCACCGAAGGAAGTCAAGAAGAAGGCCTGACCCTTCTTCGGAATGGTCGTTCGACCCTGGTGATCGGCGTGGCCGGTCGGCAGAGTTGATACATGAGCGGATTCGCTTTCATCTCGGGCGTCCTCATCGCCGCAACGCTGATCGGGATCGTGCTCGCGTCTGTCTGGGTGCTCCAGGCCATGTTGCATCGCCGCGTGGGCGTCGATCTGATCGCCCTCGCCGCGCTTGTCGGAACACTGCTGGTCGGCGAGCATCTCGCCGGAGCCATCATCACCGTCATGCTCACGACCGGGCGCGCCCTCGAGCACTGGGCCGCCGGCCGTGCCGAACGCGAACTGCGGGCGCTGCTCGAACATGGTCCACGGGTCGCCCATCGGTACGAGCAGGGACAGCTGGTGAATCGTCCACTCGACGCTGTCGCCGTCGGCGACGTCTTGTTGGTGCAACCTGGTGAGGTGGTGCCCGTCGACGGGACCGTTCGCGGAGCAACTGCCGTGATCGACGAGAGCGCCCTGACCGGCGAATCCTTGCCGGTGCAGCGCGATGCCGATGACATCGTCAGAAGTGGCGCGGTGAACGCTGGAGGGCCGTTCGACATCGTCGCGATCACCAACGTCGCCGATTCCACATTTGCCGGGATCGTCCGGCTGGTCGAACAGGCTTCGGCGTCGACGTCGCCCTTCGTGCGTCTGGCTGACCGATTTGCGTTGGGGTTCCTGTTCGTGTCGTTCGCCACGGCCGGTCTGGCGTGGCTGATCTCTGGCGATGCAGTGCGGGCCGTCGCGGTGCTGGTCGTCGCAACTCCTTGCCCGCTGATCCTCGCCGCACCCGTTGCGATCGTGTCCGGGCTCTCGCGATGTGCCCGTCGGGGCGTGGTCGTGAAGGGCGGTGGCGCACTCGAGGCACTTGCAGTTGCCGACGTCTTGTTGTTCGACAAGACCGGCACGCTCACCGCGGGCCGCCCGACGATCGTCGAGATCGTGACGGCCGACGACTTCGATCAGACCGAGGTGCTTCGATTCGCCGCCTCCCTCGATCAGATCTCGCCGCATGTCCTGGCCACGGCGATCGTTCGGAGCGCTCATCGGCGAGATCTCGAACTGGTCGTGCCGACCGACGCATCCGAGCAGCCAGGTGCCGGCGCCGGCGGGCTGGTGTCGGGGCGGCAAGTGCACGTCGGCAATGGTGCGTGGGCGGGGGTGACCGGCGATGAGGATTGGGTCGTTCGGGCCCGATCGCTCGCTGAGTTCGAGGGCGCCGCGTGTGTCTTCGTCAGCATCGATGGTTCTCCCGCAGGTGCGCTGATCCTCAGCGACCCGATCCGACCCGACGCGGCCCGGACCATTCGGAACCTGCGCCGCCGCGGGATTCGCCGTGTGGTGATGGTGACGGGCGACCGCGCAGAGGTTGCGGCATCGGTTGGGGCGATGCTGGGCGTCGACGAGATCGCTGCGCAGCAGTCCCCGGCCGACAAGGTGGAGGTCGTGCGCCGCGAGACCGCCAATGGATCCACGATCATGGTCGGTGACGGGATCAACGATGCGCCTGCGCTGGCCGCGGCGACTGTGGGTGTTGCGATCGGGGCCCGCGGCTCGACCGCCTCGTCGGAGACTGCCGATGTGGTGTTGACGGTCGACCGTCTCGATCGACTTGGTGAGGCGCATCTGATCGCTCGGCGGGCTCGCTCCATCGCGTTGCAAAGCGTGATGGCGGGAATGATCCTGTCGCTGTTGGCGATGGCTGCTGCCGCTGTTGGAGTGCTTCCACCAACCTCAGGCGCACTGCTGCAAGAGGTCATCGACGTTGCCGTGATCCTCAACGCGCTCCGCGCTCTCGGCGCGGGTCGCGGGGAACCGAGCCTCGACGACTCCGGAACGGCGATGGCGCAACGGTTCGCGCTGGAGCATCGAGCCCTCCGTCCCGACGTGGCCCTGTTGAGCGCTGCAGCGGCTCGACTCGGACTGGGCGGCGGAGTGCAGGCGATGGATGCAGTACATGTCGCATATCGGCTCCTGGTCGACGAGATTGGTCCTCACGAAGCGGAGGAGGACCGCTTGCTCTACCCGGTCATCGCCGGCGTGCTCGGCGGAAGCGATCCGATGGGCACCATGAGCCGGGCTCACGCAGAGATTGCCAAGCTCACAGCACAGCTCGGCATTGTCGTCGGCCGTGTCGGCGCAGGCCCACCCGCGGCAACGGACGTGCAGGAACTGCAGCGACTGCTCTATGGCTTGTACGCACTGCTCGAGCTGCATTTCGGCCAGGAGGACGAGAGCTTCCTCTCGCTCGCCGACGATGTGCACGAACCCGTTGGTTAGCGCACGCGGGGCATCACGATGAACGGCCACGGCGAGGGCACCTCGCCGACCGGTACCTCGATCACGACCGGACCGTCGTGGGCCATCGCCGTGCGCAGCGCATCGCCGAGCTCATGCGGATCGTGGGCGCGCAGCCCGAGACATCCGAAGCTCTCGGCGAAGGCGACGATGTCGGGGTTGACCAACGTCGAGGCGATCGTTCGCTCGACCCCGAAGCGCTCTTGCTGGATGCGGCGCACGTTGCCATAGGCGTTGTCGTTGAACACGACCGTGATCGCCCGGATGTGATGCTGCACCGCGCTGGCCAGTTCGGTCGCAGTGAACAAGAAGCCACCGTCGCCGCTGATCGTGACCACGACGCGGTCGGGCGCACCGGCTTTCGCCCCGATGCCGGCGGCCACACCGGCGCCCAGCGTGCCGGCGAACCCGGTCGACAGGTACGTGCGTGGATGGCGGAACTGGTAGGCGAAGTGGGCGACGAACGTCATCTGCGTCGCGTCCTCGACCAGGATGGCGTCGTCGGGCAAGGCGTCGTTGATCGCCGCGAGATACGAGAGCTGTGGTTCGAGGTGGGCGATGTCGTTGTAGAACGCAGCACGTTGCGCGTCGAGCGCCGGGCGGCGGTCGGGGCGCTGAACATCGGCGAGGCGATCGAGCAGCAAGGGCACGACCTCCGCTGCATCACCGTGGATGCCCAGGGCGCCGATTCCGTGACGGTCGAGCTCGTCGGCGTCGGTGTTGATCTGGATCAGGTCCAATCCGGTCGTTCCCCACTGCAGCAAGGGGAACTCGATGCGCGAGCCGATGCCCAAGACGAGATCGACGTCGGCCCACATGCGATGGGCGAGGCCCATCGGCGCGAACAGCACATCGGTCTCGTCCATCACCCCGTGGCCCATGCGTCGTGTCGACACGGGTGCCTGCAGCAGGTCGGCCAGCTGGCGGACGGCCGGCGATGCATCCTGTGCGCCGGTGCCGACCCAGATCAGCAGGTTGGTCGCGGCGCGCAGCTTGGCGGCGGCGGCGTCGACCGCGGCCAGGTCGACCATCGGCATCGTGCACACGCCACGGGTGACCGAGCCCGGCGCGGGCTTGCCCCACAGGTCGGCCGGCACCTCGATGGCGACCGGTCGTGGGGTGCCCGAGACGAGCTCGTGGAAGGTCTGCTGGATCTGCGTGGCCGCCGTGTCGACGCTGCGGACGATCGCCGCGTGCTTGGTCACCTGGCGCAGCACGGCCGGCTGGTCGTCGAGCTCGTGCAACACTCGATAGCCCTTGCCGAGCATGGGGGAGTGGATCTGACCGACGATCGCCAGCACGCGTGCACCGCCCCCGCACGCGCTCGACAATCCGGCGGCGGCGTTCAGCAAGCCAGGACCCGGCACCACGCACATCGCCGTCGGTCGCCCGGTCGCCTGCGCGGCGCCCATCGCCATGTACGCGCAGCCCTGCTCGTGGCGGGTGACGATCACCTCCAACCAGTCGCGTGCATCGACGACCGCGTCGAAGAACGGGTCGTTCTGCACCCCGGGGAGGCAGAACAGCTGCTGGATCCCCGTGGCCTTCATGCCGTCGAGGATGTGCTGGGCGATCGATCGGTCTCCGTCTCGGGGCATCGTGTGATCGTAACTACAGTGCTGCGCCATGACCGGACGAAACGAAGTGAGCCGTGACCAGTTGGAGCGCGAGATCCGTGGTGGTGAGATCGACACGGTGTTGATGGTCTTCCCCGATCTCCAGGGGCGGCTGACCGGGAAGCGGACGACGGGACGGTTCTTCCTCGAGTCGGTGGCCGACGCCGGCACCGAGAACTGCGACTACCTGATCGCCTGCGACATGGACAACAACCCGGTGCCGGGCTACCGGTTCGCCAGCTACGACCAGGGATATGGCGACATGCTGGCGCGCGCCGACTGGAACACGGTTCGTCGCATCCCCTGGGTCGACAAGACGGCGATGATCATGTGCGATCTGTTCGACGTGGAGACCGACGAACTGGTCGAGGTGGCGCCGCGCACGGTGTTGCGGCGCCAGGAAGAGGCAGCCGAGGCGTTGGGCTTCTTGCCGATGGTGGCCAGCGAGATCGAGTTCTACCTGTTCCAAGACACCTACGACGAGGCATATGGCAAGGGCTACCGCGACCTGCGTCCGCACTCGCCATGGCTCGAGGACTACCACATCCTGCAGACGACGAAGGACGAGTACATCCTCGGCGCGATCCGGCGCGGGCTCGAGGCGGCCGGCGTGCCGGTGGAGTTCTCCAAGGGCGAGGCCGGTCGCGGTCAGCACGAGATGAACCTCGACTACACCACGGCGGTCGAGATGGCCGACCGCAACAGCGTCTACAAGACCGCGGCGAAAGAGATCGCCCACCTCAACGGGCGTTCGGTCAGCTTCATGGCCAAGTACGACTTCAGCGACACCGGGTCGTCGTGTCACATCCACTCCAGCCTGTGGTCGCCCGATGGCAAGAAGGCCATGTTCGACGACCATCACGGCCCGCACGGCATGAGCGAGACCTTTCAGCACTACGTCGCCGGCCTGATCGCCACCGCGCAGGAGTTCAGCCTGCTGTGGGCGCCCACGGTCAACAGCTACAAGCGCTTCCAGCCGGGCTCGTGGGCGCCGACCGGGATCGGCTGGGGTGTCGACAACCGCACCCTCGGGTTCCGCAAGGTCGGCCATGGCAAGGGATCCCGGGTCGAGTGCCGCATCCCCGGCAGCGATGCCAACAGCTACTTCGCCTTCGCCGGCCAGATCGCCGGTGGCCTGTACGGGATTCGCAACAAGCTGGCGCTGGGCGAGCCGTACGTGGGCAATGGCTACGAGGCCGCCGACATCGGCCGCATCCCCTGGAACCTGCCCGATGCCATCGCGCTGTGGGAGGGCTCGTCGATCGCCAAGGAGTGCTTCGGCGACGAGGTGCACCACCACATCCTGACGATGGCCAAGGGCGAATGGATGGCCTTCAACCAGACGGTCACCGATTGGGAACTGCGTCGCTACTGGGAGCGCATCTGACTAGTGCGTCGAGTGCCAACCTTTGCTCGGTATTCGTCCGGCACCTCGGTGATATGCCGGCCGGGTCCAGGACGCGGCTCGGTGCGACGTGCTCGACAAGCCACAACGCTCAGCGTCAGCTCCTTGAGCGACAGTCGGTTAGCGGGCTTACAGAGAAGACTCGGTGTCCCCATGTGGCGAGTCGGTTGGATACAGAACGAAGCCTCCGCTTCCCAACATGGGCGGGTCGGGGCATCCGTCGAGCAGGGCGAACGTTGCTTGTCAGGGCACTAGGCTCACCAGCGTGCCGCACCGGTAGCGGCCTCCAATTCGCAACGAACGTCTTGTGGAGGCTGTGTCATGTCCGAGATCCGCCCATTCCTTCGCCACGATCGCAACCAACTCACCGATCTGGTCAACGCCCACGTCAAGGCCGTGATCCCCGGCTGCGCGGTGCCGGTCGCCACGCTGCTGAGCGTGATGGAACGCGACCCGGGCGAGTACATCGTCGACCCGTGGGTGGTCGAGCGCGAGACGTGGGTGGCGATCGACGATGACCGGCTGGTCGCAGCCATCCATCTACATCGCTACGGCAGCGACGCGTCGGTCGGGTCGGCGTTGCAGAACGCGGCGGGGATCAACTGGCTCGTCTGCTGGCCGGCCCATCTCGACGCCGGTCGCGAGCTGATGCGCGTCGCAGTTCAACGGTTGGATCGGTGGAAGCCTCGCGTCACCGTGCTCGACATGTCGTTGCCCGCACCGCTGGCGTATGGCGTCCACGACGCCTGGCCGCACCTGTCGACGCTTGCTCGCGAGGCCGGCTTCACCGATGCCGAGGGGCGTACCGAGCTGCAGTTCGTGATCGGTCTCGATCGGATCCGGCCACCGGCCGCCTCGCCCATCGACGGTCTCACGGTCCGCCGGCGACTGCATGTGTTCGGAGCAGCGTTCACGGCGATGCTGGAAGGACGCGAGATCGGCCTGCTCGAGGTCGACGACGACTTCACCCGACACGGCTCGATGCTGCGCAACGATGGGTGGGCCGACTTCAGCAACATCGGCATCGTCGAGGACTACCGCGGAGTGGGAGTGGCCAGTTGGCTGCTGGGCCATGCCGCGGCGTGGCTGCGGATGGGTGGGAGCCGCAGCCTCATCAGCTACGTCGCCGACGACGAGACCGAGGTCGACCTGCGCGCCTCGCACGTAGCCAACGGCTTCGAGGAGCTCAACCGAACTCGGCGAGGGTGGAGCCGCCTGCCATGACCTGGATGACGCCGTCGGAGATCGTGACGCACGGCTTCGCGACGTCGCCGGTGGTGATGATGAACGAGGCCCACAACGGCATGTCGCGCTGTGTGCGAACCCGTCGCGTGGGCCGTGAGATCCTGTCAGCGGCACACGCTGCCGGTTGCCGTCACTTGGCCATGGAGGCGTTGCCGAACGTTGGTGAATCGAGCATTCTCACGATGCCGCCACGTGATGTGGGTTACCTCGCTCAGCCGGAGATGCGTGAGTTCGTCGAGGCGGCGATGCACCTTTCCTGGATGTTCGTCGCCTACGAGATCAACTATCGGGATGATGAACTGTCGATGGAGTCGACGAATCGCCGCGAGTTGGTGCAAGCGGAGAACCTCAGTGCTGCCTGGCGAAAGATCGGCGAGGTACCGATGCTGGTCTGGTGCGGCAACGCCCATCACGCCAAGCTCAGCGGGCAGGACTGGACACCGATGGGGATTCACTTCAAGGAGCTCGCGGGAATCGAGCAGTTCTCGATCTGCCAGACGCAGACGGTCTCGTTCGACGGTGTGCACCCGCCAAACATCGAACTGACCGGCGACTTGCGAGCCGCACTGGACGCGCGTGGAGGAGCTGCGGGGTTCATCGCCTCTGATCCACCTCCGGGCTTGGAAGTGCCGGAATACGTCGACGCGTTGATCCTGTCGACCGACAACGAGATGATCGGCGATCCTCCGGTCGGGTTGGTCGCCTGGCCGTGAGGACCCGTCGGACGAATCGGGAAGCCCCTGAACGCTACGTAGCCAATCGGGGCTGCCCGATTCGACTCTCCGCAGGTTCTTCAGCGAGCCGGGCAGCACCGACGCGACCGTTCGCAGCAGGGCCTCGTTCGTCATCGAGCTGCGTACAAGTCGCGCAGCAGTGCGATCTCCGCGCCGTGGTGGATCACTTCGCGCTGGGCGTGCAGGGCCAGCGCGAGGTTTGTGTGGTTGGCGTACGGCCCCCACGCCGGACCGAGCAACCCGTGCAACCCGTCGTCGCCCCACGAGGCGGCTCCCGCCCGAAACACGGCCCACGCGGCCGCGAGCGAAGCCTGCGCGTCGTCGGATGTCCCGACCCAGTGAAGCCCGGTCAGACCGGTGCCGGTCGTACCGAACAGTCGTGCCGAGTAGCTGTCGAGGCAGTCGACGGCGATGTGCCAGCACCGCCAGGCGATGGTGGTGACCGGGGCAGGGATCGGGTCGGGGTCGGCCCAGTCGGCGACCATGGTTCCGCCGCTGCCGGGTCGGATCGTCCAGCAGCTCGAGGCAGGCTGCCACAGGTATTCGCTCTCGGAGATACCGCTGAGCCGCTCGATCAGCGGGTTCCAGGCGTTGTCGAGACCGTCGAGGATGATCTCGGAAACACTGCCGGTCGGAACCCCTTGCATCACGCTTCGTTGCGGCGTGCGGCGTACAAGCGCACCGGCGCTGTCCAGGTGCGAGGTACCTCCTGAGCATCGAACAGACCATGTGCGCTCAGCAACTCGACGAGCTCGCCGGGTTGCCACGGGTGGCCACCCGAACGCACGGTGCGCAAGTCGACGAGCATCTGCGAAAGCCGGTCGCTGGGGCCGGCGAACGTGCCGGGCAGCAACCATCCGCCGGGGCGGAGTGCGCGTGTGCAGGCGGCGACGGCTCGGGGAACGGTCTCAGCCGGCATGAATGGGAGCGGCAGCCAGATGACGTCGTAGATCGCCTCGTCGGTGATGTCGACAGCGTTCTGCTCTTGGAGGTCGACGCGGTCCTGCATGCCTTCGGCGACCACGTTCTGGCGCGCCAGACGCAGCGCCGGTTCGAAGATGTCGATCCCAGTCACGCGCACATCGATGGACTCGGTCGTGACGCGAACGTAGGCGGCCAATGCCGCCGCCGCTTCCATCTCGATCGTCAAACGAACTGCAGCGCCGAGCGCCGTTTCTTCCGCCATGGGCGGAGCCTAAGTCAGGCGGCGTGGCAGTGGGTGCGACGCAGGCTGTCCCAATCCTCGTCGGTCATCAGCAGGGGGCAACGATCGGGGGTGCGGGTCGCGATCAGCACCATGTGGTGCCCAGCAACATCGAGGTGACCTTGCAGGTGGTGGTCGACGTCCCAGGCCACCGGGGGTGGAGCGCTCGACCCGAGCAGATCGGCGAGATGACGTACCGCCAGATCGTGGGCCTCTTCGTCGTTCAGTCGTGTTGCCGTTTCCATCGTGTACTCCCGCCTTCTCGGACGTCGACGGGGGGTGTCGACGCCGAGAGGTTCACCGTTGTTCAAGTATCGGCACACTCGTGGCTGCGATCAAGGACCTCGGCCGTAAATAGGTCATGCGCACTACCGTCGGAGCCATGTCCTTGCGTTTCCACGAGATCTCCGAATCGCGTCATCGGATCCTGAACCCCTTCACTGACGCCAAGTTGCAGCTACTCGGGCGGATCTGCGCCGGCGATCGCCCGACCCATATCCTCGACCTGTGCTGCGGCAAGGCGGAGATGTTGTGCACCTGGGCAGTCGCGCACGACGTCACCGGGGTAGGCGTCGACATCAGCGAGGTGTTCCTGGCCGCCGCCCGCCAGCGGGCTGATGACCTGGAGGTCAGCGACCAGGTCACGCTCGTGCATGCCGATGCGGCGAGTTATGTGGTCGACGCCGAGAAGCAGTTCGATGTCGTCAGTTGCCTCGGCGCCACGTGGATCGGCAATGGCCTGGTCGGCACGCTCGACCTGATGCGGCCCAGGGTGAAACCCGACGGTCTCGTGGTGGTCGGTGAGCCGTACTGGATCGAGCCGCCGCCACTCGGCACATCGGTGCCCGATGTGGCCGATGGCGAGTTCGAGTCGTTGGCGGGAACGCTCGATCGGGTCGAATCGGCGGGGTTCGAGTTGGTCGAGATGGTGCTGGCCTGCGCCGACGATTGGGACCGCTATGTCGCGTCGCAGTGGATGACCGTCGATGAATGGCTGCGGGACAACCCGGACGAACGCGAAGCCGAGGACTTGAGTGAGTGGATCCGTGCCGCACGACGCGGCTATCTCGCTGTCGAACGCCGATACCTCGGCTGGGGAGCGTTCGTTCTTCGACTCCGCTAGCTCCGTAGTATCGGGGAATGGCCCCGGCGACGATCCCGCGCTATGCGGTTGGCGTCTCTGCCGCGGTGATCAGCGACGCACTGCGCGAGCACGGCGTCGTGATCATCGAGCGCTTGGCGGACAGCGCGTTGTGCGATCGAATGCGCAGCGAGCTGGAGCCGTGGCTGGCTGAGACGCCGACCGGTGGCGACGAGTTCGCCGGTCACAACACGCGCCGCACCGGCGCCTTGTTGACTCGTTGTCCGTCGAGTGTGGCGATGGTCGCCCATCCATTGATCCTCGATGTCGTCGACCGAACGCTGTGGGCCAAGAAGACCACGTTCCAGCTGCACCTCACCCAATCGATTGCGGTCGGCCCCGAGTCGCCGTCGCAGATGCTGCACCGGGATCACTGGTGCTTCGACTTCTTCCCGTTCCCACCGGAGATCGATGTCGAGGTCAGCAGCATCTGGGCGCTCGACGATTTCACCGAGCACAACGGTGCGACGCGGGTCGTGCCCGACAGTCACCGCTCGCCGCACGGCGCGCGCTTCGCCGACCACGAATCGATGCCTGCAGAGATGCCGCGTGGATCGGTGGTGCTGTACCTGGGCTCTACGTTCCACGGCGCGGGGTCGAACCAGAGCGACGACGTGCGCATCGGCATCAACGTCGACTACGTGCTCGGCTGGCTTCGCCAAGAGGAGAACCAGTACCTGTCGTACACCCTCGACGAGGTGCGCCAGTTCCCGGAGCGTGTGCAGCGCCTACTCGGGTACGAGGTCGGCGCATACGCGCTCGGCTACATCGACGGTGGCCGCAGCCCGATGGAGTTGCTCGACCCGAACCGGTCGTCGGCCACGCAGAGCTTTCAACCGGACTGACGTCGTCACGTCGAGAACTCGACGAGCATCGGCAGGTGATCGCTGAGCGCGTGCCAGCGTTCGCCGCCCTCGGGGGTCAGCCGCGAGGTGACTGTGGCCGATTCAGGTACCAACACGTAGTCCAGGCGCTGAACCGGTGCAATCGACGGGTTGGAGTAGTCGCCCCCCGGGTCGACCAGGCCGACAGCGCCGAACTCGCGGATCACCTCGACTTCTTCCATGGCATTGAGATCGCCGGCAACCACCGCCGGGCGACGATCGCCGATCAGCGGGACGACCCGACGGGCCTGAGCGATCCGCTGGTCGGCATCGTGTGACGCGAGGTGTGTGTTGACCACCCGCAGCGTGCCCTCATCAGTGCGCGTCACCGTGGCCGCCATGGCAACCCGATGCTGATACGTCCACGTCGAAACACCCGGAGAGATGGAAACACTGATCAGTTCGCTGACGACGTTCGGGGTCATGATCGCCAGGCCCTCGGCGCGCCACCACACGAGCGGCGAATACGGGTAGTGCTTTCGGGTCCAGACAACCTTCCAACCGAGCCGCCGTGCCAGGCCACGGGTCTGGCGACGCTGCACTTCCTGCAGCGCGACGACGTCGGGTGCGTAGCCGACGATCACCTCGGTGATGACGTCGAGATTTGGTTGACGAGCCCCGAGAATGTTCCAGGTCAGCACGCGCCACGTCGTCATTGGTTCTCCAGTTTGGCCTGTGCGGTACCGTAGGCCGCCATGAATCGTCTCGCTGGAAAAGTGGCACTGATCACGGGTGCATCGTCGGGTTTGGGTCGCGTCGGGGCCGAGTTGTTCGCCGCCGAGGGGGCCCAGGTGGTGATCGCCGATCTCTCCGATGGCGACGACGCCGTTGAGGCGATCGCGGCCGCCGGGGGAGAAGCCACGTACGTCCGCTGCGACGTCACCGACGAGCAGTCGATCGAGGCCGCGGTGCAGCACGCAGTCGAGACGTTCGGTGGTCTGCACGTGCTGTACAACAACGCCGGCGTGATGCTGGGCGACGACGACAATCCGGTCACGACGTCGGTCGCTACGTACCAGAAGACAATGGACATCAACGTGCTGGGCGTGTTGCTGGGGTGCAAGTATGCGATCCCGGCCATGCAGGAATCGGCCAAGCAATGTGGCGAGGCATCCTCGATCATCAACGTCGCATCGTTTGTCGCACACATGGGGGCGGCCACGCCGCAAGTGGCCTACACCGCGTCGAAGGGCGCAGTGCTGGCGATGACGCGCGAGATCGCCGTGATCTACGCCCGCCAGGGTGTGCGCGCCAACGCGTTGTGCCCCGGGCCGATCATGACACCGCTGCTCGCCAAGTTCCTGTCCGACGACGCCAAGCGCAACCGGCGACTCGTGCACATCCCCATGGGGCGCTTCGGTGAGCCGACCGAGATCGCCAACGGAGCGCTGTTCCTCGCCTCCAACGAATCGAGCTGGATGACCGGCCAGTCGCTGATCATCGACGGTGGCATCACTGCCGCATACGTCACGCCTGAATGACGGCGCTTCACGGCGCTGACAGCGCGGTCGGCGATCTCGGCGATCGCGCCGTCGAGTGGATCCGGCAACGGCTGGCCGGCTCACCGGTCGGCGTGATCGGAGACAAGCCGTCGCTCGACGTCGCTCTGGCAGGGTCGATCAACGATGCCGGCCTGGGCCTGGATGGCGCATGGCAGCACTTCGAGGAGGTCGTCGCGCCGAACAACATCGGCCTCGACAGCGAGCGGTTCCTGGCCTTCATCCCGCTGTCGCCGTCTGTCGCATCCGTGTGGATGGACACGATCGTGTCAGCTGCCAACTTCTCCGCCGAGTCGTGGCTCGAAGGCGCGGGAGCGGTGGCGGCAGAGAACCAGGTGATCGACATGCTGTGTCGCGCCGCGGGAATGCCGCCAGGCGCGGCCGGGTGCTTCATGAGCGGCGGGTCGATCGGGAACCTGTCGGCGCTGGCGGTGGGTCGCCAACGAGCCGGGGACCGACGATTGGTCGCTGTGGCCGACACAGCGCACGCCTCGGTCGACAATGCGTTGCACCTGCTCGGTCTGGAACCCTTGGTCGTACCGACGGGCCCGGACTGCAGGTTGACCGGCGATGCGCTGCGCGCCGCGGTCGGTGACCGGCGAGATGTCGGCATCATCGTGGCCGCCGGCGGGTCGACCAACGCCGGCGTGATCGATGACCTCGACGGGTGCGCCGACGTCGCCGCAGAGATCGATGCGTGGTTCCATGTCGACGGCGCGTACGGGCTGTCGGCGATCCTGCTTCCGGAGCTGCGCGATCGGTTCGCAGGACTCGAGCGAGCCGATTCGTTCATCGTCGATCCGCACAAGTGGTTGTTCGCCACGGCAGGCTCGTGCGCGCTGGTGTACCGCCAACCGGCGTTGGCGCGGCAGGTGCACACGCAACATGGGCCGTACATCGATGTGCTGCGCACCGGCGACGATGCCTACAACCCATGCGATCTCGGCTACCAACTCACCCGGCGAGCCAGCGGTCTGCCGATCTGGTTCGCCCTCGCCCTGCACGGCATCGACGCGCACCGCGACGCGATCCGCCACGGCATCGACCTGGCGTCTGCCATGGCCGCGGCGATCGACGCCGACCCGCTGACGGAACTGATCATGCGCCCGGAGCTCGGCGTGGTGTTGTTCCGTCGCAACGGTTGGGGCGCAACGGAGTGGAAGGCGTGGGCGACGGAGCTGCTGAGTGCCGGCACCGCGTTCGTCGCTCCGTCGACCTACAAGGGCGAGCCCGTGGGCCGATTGGTGTTCATGCACCCGCGTACGCCTGTTTCGATCGT
The DNA here is from genome assembly GCA_031373785.1 of Ilumatobacteraceae bacterium. GTDB lineage: Bacteria > Actinomycetota > Acidimicrobiia > Acidimicrobiales > Ilumatobacteraceae > JAENVT01. The sequence continues at coordinate 10,030 of JANMNE010000154.1, read as the reverse complement.
CGACGAGTTGATGGTCAGCTTGTCAGGCTGACCTCGCCACGCGGCGTTGCAATCCGGGCCCGCAGTGCCGTGGCGCCCTCCTCGACAGTCACACTCGCGCCGACGCCGATGATGTCGAGCGCGGCCCGCAACTCGTTGGGTCGCGGATGAGCGACCGTCAACTCGACCAAGTCGACCGCCGCAGCCAGTGAGTCGGTCGGGTGCGCCGATTCGCCCCAATCGATCATGAACGGCAAGGCCAGGCCGAACGGCCCATCGAGTTGGGGCAGGGTCAACTCCCACTCCAACATCACATCGTCGGGCCGCCGGCGTGACATCGCCGATATCTCGCCGAGCTCGACGCCGATGGCGCGGGCCTCGTCGACGATCTGCGCCAGTGGCCGGCGTGGCCGCACGCACCAGGCGACGAGCGCCGGCCCGGTCAGTCGATCGATGCCGAACGGTCGCGGCCCACTGGGCGCAGACTGCTGCGGATCGGGCCCGATCACCTCCAGGTAGGTCGCTCCGCCGAGTGAGAGCAGTTCGTTGTACGTGCCCTTGCCGACATGGTGGCCGCCAGGCGTTGGTGCGAATCCGAGCAACCGCTCAACTGCGGCCGACGCACTCGGCAAGTCATCGGAGGCGTAGACGAGGTGGTCGATCATCGGATCCATCATGGTCGACGCCGGGCAGGGGTGAACGCTCGTGATCTCGTGACCGGCAAGACTGGGTCGATGAGTTCTGTCGCCTTCATCGGGCTCGGCGTGATGGGCGCGCCGATGGCCCGCCACCTCGCTGCCGCCGGCCACCAGGTCACCGTCTACAACCGCACGCCCGAGAAGTCGTTGGCCTGGGTTGCGTTGTACGGCAATCGTGCCGCACCGACACCGCACGAGGCAGCCGAGGGTGCCGAGTTCGTGATGATGTGCGTCGGGAACGACAACGACGTGCGCGAGGTCGTCTACGGGCCCGACGGCGTGCTGTCGGGAGCGGAGGCAGGTGCGGTGCTGGTCGACCACACCACGGCTTCGGCAGAGGTGGCCAAGGAATTGGCCGAGGCCGCCGCGGAGTTTGGTGTGGGCTTCGTCGATGCACCCGTGTCGGGCGGCCAGGCCGGAGCCGAGAACGGGCAGCTCACCATCATGTGCGGCAGCGATGACGAAGCGTTCTACGAGCTGTCGAAGCCGGTGATGGGCGCATACGCCAAGGCGTGCTCGCTGATGGGGAGTGCCGGCGCAGGCCAACTCACCAAGATGGTCAACCAGATCTGCATTGCCGGGATCGTGCAAGGCCTCGCCGAAGGCATCAACTTCGCCCAGAAGGCCGGCCTCGACCCGGACCAGGTGGTCGACGTCATCCGCTTCGGCGCCGCACAGAGTTGGCAGATGGAGAACCGTGGTCGCACGATGGCGCGCGGCGAGTTCGACTTCGGGTTCGCTGTCGAGTGGATGCGCAAGGACCTGGCGATCGTGCTCGACGAGGCCAAGCGCAGCGGGGCGCGACTGCCCATGACCGCACTGATCGACCAGTTCTACGCCCAGGTGATCGCCCGTGGCGGCAAGCGTTGGGACACCTCGAGCCTGATTCACTTGCTCGCAAACGACTGAATATCTTGACAATTCCGACACACGATCTGCCGGTACGGCTCATCGACCCCGGGGTACGCTAAGCAACAGATGTCGTAGACGTCACCGTCCAAACAACGCGCGCTCAACCCGCGCCAGGTGCTGGATGGTGATCGTGGTCAACGAAGAAAAGCTCTCGAGCGTTCTCAGCGAATTTGCGCGGACGTTGATCACCGACTTTCCGATCCAGGGCATTCTCGACCACTTGGTCGACCGGATCGTCGAGGTGATGCCGGTGATGTCAGCCGGCGTGTCGCTGATCTCGGCAGGCATGGCCCCTCGATACATCGCCGCGTCGGATGACTCTGCTCTCCGGTTCGAACGCCTGCAAATAGAGATCGGCGAGGGGCCGTGCATCTCGGCCTACGAGTCGGGCGACGCGGTCAGCGTGGCCGACCTGCGCACCGATCATCGATATCCCAGGTTCGCCCCGGCTGCAGTGTCCGCCGGGTTGGCGGCGGTGTTCACCTTCCCGCTGCGCGACGGAGGTGGCCGCCTCGGTGCGCTGAACCTGTATTGCGACACAGCGGGCCGCCTCGACGACCACGACATGGAAGCGGCCCAGACGCTGGCGGATGTGGCCGCCGCATACCTGATCAATGCGCAGTCCCGCGAAGCAGCGCGTGTCGCGTCCGACCTCTATCACCACAGCGCGCTGCACGATCCATTGACTCGGATCCCCAACCGGCTTCTGCTGCAGGAACGCCTCGATCACGCCGTCCTGCGAGCGAAGCGGTCACACACCAACACGGCGGTCCTCTTTGCGGATCTCGATCAGTTCAAACAGGTCAATGACACGTACGGTCACCGGGTCGGCGACGAGTTGTTGTTCGCCGTCGCCCAACGGCTGTCGGGCTTCGTGCGGTCCGGTGACACGCTGGCGAGGTTCTCTGGGGACGAGTTCGTGTTCCTGTGCGAAGACTTGCACGATGCGGCCGACGCGGCGTTGCTAGCCGAGCGGGTCTGCGAGGCGTTTACGACCCCGTTCGTGCTCGACGGGCTCGAGCTGTCGGTCTCGGCGAGCGTCGGCATCGCCTTCGCCGGCCCGGCGGAGGCCATCTCGAGCGAGCTGTTGGCCCGGGCCGACATGGCGATGTATGAGGTCAAACGCAGCGGAGGCGCCGGAAGGGAGATCGTCGACCTGCGCGACGTTCTCGTGAGCCACGACGAGAACCGGCTGGAGGTCGATCTCCGCAAGGCGCTGGCCCACGATGCGCTCGACGTCGTCTATCAGCCGATCGTGCGCACCACGGATGGTGGCGTGGTCGGCGTCGAGGCCTTGCTGCGGTGGGATCATCCCGAACGGGGCGCGATCGCCCCGCAGGTGATCGTCGCGCTGGCAGAGCGCAGCGACCTGATCGACGAGCTCGGCGCGTGGGTGCTGGAGCGAAGTTGCCGTGACCATGGCCAGTGGATGCGTCAGCACCCCGGAACGTCGTTGTACATGGCCGTCAACGTGTCTGCCCGACAGTTGCTGAGCCCCGGCCTGTTCGCCGCAGTGTCGAAGGTGTTGTCGTCGCCCGACTTGGATCCCGGCTCACTGATCCTGGAGTTGACGGAGACGATCTTCATCGAGGACAGCGCTCGCACGTTGCTGGTGCTCGGCGACCTCAGACAGCTGGGGGTGCGCCTCGCATTGGACGACTTCGGGTCGGGCTATTCGTCGTTGAGCTACCTCGCCCGTCTGTCGCTCGACATCGTCAAGATCGATCGAGGGTTCGTCGCCAACATCGGGCACGATCCGACCAACCGGGCGATCGTGGTGGCGATCATGGATCTGGCCCACATCCTCGGTCTCGCCGTCGTCGCAGAGGGCGTGGAGACGCAACGCCAGTGTGACGAGGTCACCGCGACCGGTTGCGAGTATGCCCAGGGCTTCTTCTACGCCACTCCGTTGCCGGCATCGGAGATCGGGGCGCTGATCGGCACCCGGTTGGGGCTGGCGTCGGCACACTCACCGGCATCGCTGAGCGTGATCCCGACGGCGAGTTGAGTCGTTAGCCTGACCCGCTTACGAGAGGAGTCGTCGTGAGTGACGTCAACGATTGGAACAAAGGGATCATCGAAGAGTTTCGCGCCAACGGCGGGAAGGTCGGCGGCCAGTTCGAAGGTGCGCCACTGCTGCTGCTGCACTCCACGGGTGCAAAATCCGGCCAAGCCCGGGTCAACCCGATCATGTACCTGGCCGATGGCGACGCATACGTGGTCTTCGCATCGAAGGCCGGCGCGCCGACGAGCCCCGACTGGTATCACAATCTGATCGCCAACCCGCGAGCATCGGTGGAGGTGGGTGAGGCGACGGTCAACGTGGTCGCCAAGGTCGCCGAGGGCGACACGCGCGAACGACTCTGGTCGTCCCAGAAGGAGCTCTACCCCGGGTTCGCCGAGTACGAGGCCAAGACCACGCGCCTCATCCCGGTCGTCGTACTCGAACCCGCGTGACGTCACCTGTCGATGCCCCGTCGGTCGAGGCCATCCGCAACAACCGAGCTCGACTCGGCGACCTCGTTGTCACCACGCCCATCCGCAGGCTCGTCGACGATGCATTGGCTGCGGCCGTCGGTGACTCGACCACGGTCTGGTTGAAGGAGGAACTGTTCCAGCGAACGGGCAGTTTCAAGCCACGTGGTGCGCTCTCGGTGATGCTCGATCTCGACGCCGCAGCGTTGGCGCGCGGGGTCACGGGCGTCTCCGCCGGCAACCATGCGATCTCGCTCGGTTACTCGGCGCGCATGCTCGGTACTACGGCGACGGTCGTGATGCCGAAGAACGCCAACCCGTTCCGGGTGCAGGTGTGTCGCGAGTTCGGCGCCAACGTGGTGCTGGTCGACAACGTGCACGATGCCTTCGACCGGGTCAAACAGATCGAGCTCGAGGAGGGTCGAACCTTCGTGCATCCATACGAGGGTCCGAAGACCGCGCTCGGCACTGCCTCGGTGGGCATGGAGTTCATTGATCAGATTGCGGCGGCCGGCACGACGCTCGACGCCGTGATCGTCGCGGCCGGGGGCGGAGGATTGACGGGCGGAGTTGCCTGCGCCGTCAAGCAGATGAGCCCGTCGACCGCCGTGTACGTCGTCGAACCCGAGGGTGCCGACAGCCTCAACCGCAGCTTCAAGGCCGGCTCGCCTCAGTCGATCGAGTCCGTGCGCACCATCGCCGACTCGCTGGGCGCGCCGCACTGCGAGCCGTACTCGTTCGCCCTCAACCGGCAGTTCGTCGACGAGATCGTTCTGGCCGACGACGATCAGATTCGCGACGCGATGCGGTTGCTGTTCCGTGTCGCCAAGCTGGCCGTCGAGCCTGCGGGTGCCGCGGCCCTCGCCGCGCTGATGTACCCGCTGCGTGAACGACTCGAGGGCCGTACGGTCGGCCTGGTCGTGTGTGGCGCCAACATCGACCCGGAGACGTTCACCCGCCACATCCTCGTGTCGTAGCGAGTTCAGTCGCGGGTTCGCCCTCGCGCACGCCCTCGACGTCAACCTCGACACTGTCCAGCGCGCCTACCGGCTTCTGGCCGACGAGGGTCTCGTCATCGCACGGGTCGGTCGAGGCACGCGGATCGTCGACAACGTCAACCGAGATGAGATCGATCTCAGGCAACACATCGCCGATCTCGTCGCCCGCGCCGCGGCCGTGGGCGTGTCGACACGTCAACTCGCAGAGATGGTTCGATCAACACCAGACACCGCTCTCGCCTGACCGGCGGAACGGCCCTTCCCAGCCACCCGGTCGTCGGCCTCGCTAGCCAGTGTGGGCCGAGGTATCTCCCACACTCGGGGTCGCCAAGTCGCGGTGCCCACGTTCATTCATGCGCAGCGCCACGAGCAACAGGGCGCCGATGGCGATGAAGACACTCGTGAGGTTCGGCGAAATGGCACCATCGTCGATCGACGAGACGGCGAGGAGGCCGGCGCCGGCGACCGCAATCGCTATCCCGCTGATGACCATCCCGAGCCGTTCGCGGACGGTGCAATCGGTGGCAACGCGAGGGATCGAAGCGGCCACGATGACGATGACGACGAGGATCTCGGCAGTTGTCACCCGTACCCCCCGACCACAAACACCTTCGATGCGCCTCGCCACTTCAGCGAGTCGGCAGCGATCGGTGAGACTGCGACCGTCGCACGCCTGCCCGAGTCCATCGGCATCGACAGCATGCAACGCGAGAGTACTGAGTACTTTTGCACCGTCGACGACATCGGGCTGTCAGCAGGCCCAACGCTGCACAGAGGAGGCAATGTGGCCGAGCGGATGATCGAAGCCAATGGCGTGGCGCTGTGCACGGAGCCGTCGGTGACCCGGCCGACCCTCCGATCCTCGTCGTGATGGGTATCGGCGGGTCGATGCTCTGGTGGGACGAGGGGCTGTGCCGCATGCTCGCCGGCGCAGGAGCACACGGAGGTGACGCCTGACCCTTGAGCGGTGCTGCAGTTCCGTGCGACGCATGACAACCGCCCCGGAGCCCAAGCGAAGCGAAGACCACGTTCCCGCTCGTGGAACTGTTCAACCCCGAGGTCGCAATCGAGAACCCCGGCAAACCTCTCGAGGAGATTGATCCGACGAGCGACAGCGACGCACCTGCGCCCTGACCCGAGACCTGTTCGGCACCGATGCCAGACCACCTGACCGTTGGCGACGCCGAGGCGCCGTTCGCCGCCCATTCGGCGCCCGACTTCACAGGCAAGCTCATTTGGATCGATATCACGCCACCGGTGGCAAGAATCGCGCCCGACCAGCCTCGTTGGGATCGATTGCACGCCACCGGCGGCAAGAATCGCGCCCAACCCGCGAACGCGAGAACAGCGCACCGATCCGGCGATCTGGGCGCCAGTCTTCGTTCACCGGCCGCAGCTCACGGAGGTCTGTGGCGCCCAGATCGGCGGGTGGGGCATCGAGCGGGCGGGAGGCGGTGGGCTACTGGGCGCCTCGGAGGACGGCGGTGGCCCACATCGTGTAGGTGCCGAGGCGGTTGATCAATGACGTCGAGCCGAAGGTCGGGTCGGGAGTGAGGTCTGTGTTGTACGGGGTGGCGCCGCCGAAGATCAAGAAGCTGTTGGCGCCTGCGGCGCGCAGGTTCTGCATGTGGCGGGTGATCCTGCTCGCGGTGGGGGAGTAGGGGCCGTGCTTCAAGGCGTTGACGGCGACCATCAAATGGTTGACCTGGCCGCTGAACTCGGCGGTCAAGGCGACCGCGGTTGGCTCGTCGTACGAGTCGAAGCTGAGGTGTGCCCGCTGTTCGGGCATGTCGTCGAGCGCCTTCGACAGCACCTCGGCGTAGGGGAGATGGTTGGTGAAGGGTCCGATCCCCGTCGCCGGAATCACCTGCTCGATCATGATGCGCCAACGCGCCACGAGCACCGCCCAGTCGGCGCTGCCGGGATCGAACTCGTCGCCCATGTCGAACGCCCGGATCCACGGCAGCTGCGGTGCCCAGAAGTCGATCGCTTGTTGGCGAACCATCGGGTCGGTCGACCACAGCCGGGCGTCGTACACCACCGTCTTCATGCCCTCGCCGGCATTGAGGATGACGAGCCGGCGGTAGGTCTTCGGATCGACGTATCGAGGGCCTGGCTCGGCGGGGTGATACGTCGACCAATCGGGGGGCATGCACGGCCCGAAGGTCGCGTCGATGCCGGCCTTCGTCGCCAGGGTGCGCACGGCCCTTTCAGCGTTCGATGCGTCGGGGTGAACGCCGCAGAAGGCCCAGGTCTCGACGGTCATGTGAGCTCCTTGTAGAAGATGATCGTGTCGACCGGTCCACCATCGGGCCACAGGGCGTACCCAGGGATCACACCGACGCGATGCCAGCCGAGGCGGTCGTAGAGCCGCTCGGCGGACTCGCTGGCGGTGTCGAGCACCAGCAACGATTTGCCGGCATCTCGCGCTGCGACCTCGGCGGCTCGCATCAGCGCCTCGCCCACGCCGCGCCTTCTGGCCTGGCGGTGCACGAGCATCTTGGAAACCTCGCCGCGATGCGGTTGGTTCTCGGGCGCCGACACGATGACTTGCACGGTCCCGATGATGGCACCATTGCCGGCTTCCTCGGCGAGCAACACGATTCGTTCGCCGCGCGCAGCAGCGTCGAGCGTGGCCGCCCAGAACGCCTCGGCTCGATCGTGCGTGAGCGGCGACATGAAGCCGACCGACGCTCCACCTTCGACGCTGTCGACCAGCACATCGGCCAGCGCTCTGGCGGTGGCGGCATCCGCGCCGGCGCGCCGGATGACGACCTGATCGCTCACGAGGCGTTGGCCAACTCGGCCTGGCCGATGACTTGGCCATTGAGGGTGGTGGCTTGAGTCATGAGGGGCTTCCCTTCATCGGTGACGGTGCAGCGAGCAGTCGCTGCATGGTGTTGGTGAACTGCCTGGTCTGCTTGCTGCGCAGGCCGCCGAGCGGCTCGGTCAGTTGGTCCTGCAGCGCGAGCACAGTGACGATCGCCCGGTCGATCACCTCGGTGCCGGTCTCGGTCAGGGTCAGCTCCACGGCCCGTGAGTCGGACGGGTGCTGCGCCCGCTGCACGAGACCGCTGCGCTCGAGGGCGGCGATCAGCTTGGAGACGAAGATGGCATCGAGACCGATGTGGTCGGCAAGCTGCCGCTGGCTCGGCCGGATGCCGCCACGGCTCAGACCGCGCAACGATGCGAGCAGCGAGTACTGCGCATGTGTCAGCCCGAGGGGGGCGACGGCTCGGTCGACGGCGGCCTGCCACTTCATCGTCAGCCGCCACATCAAGAAGCCGGGCGTCGGATCGTGTGTCGATGTCACCAGCCGATACTCTACGCGGCAATAGTATCCACGGCAACTATATTCTGGGCGGTACATTTGTCGCCGATGTCGAGACGGAGACAGCTACCTGCTGACTGGGAACAGATCGTTCGACGCAACGTTGCCTACTGGCGCGTGTTGTCGGGGCCCGAGCAGGAACGCCTCACCGAGCTGGGTGAGCACCTCGTGACCACCAAGCGCTGGGAAGCAGCCAACGGATTCGTGATGACCGACGAGATGGTCGTGACGATCGCGATGCAGGCCGCCGTCTTGCTACTGGGTCTCGACACCGACTACTTCGGCAAGGTGACCTCGATCATCGTGCACCCCACGACGTTCGCTATTCCCGGGCCACGCGCCACGTCGATTCGGGGCATGGTCGACGAGGGCTCGCAGCCGCTGTTGGGTGAGGCGCATCACGACCGCGGTCCAGTGCTGCTCGCTTGGGATCAGGTGCGCAGTGGTGCACGCCACCGTGGCCGGGGGCACAACGTGGTGTTGCACGAGTTCGCCCACAAGATGGACATGCTCGACGGCGTGGTCGACGGCACGCCGCTGCTGCCCGACCAGGCGGCTCTCGACCGCTGGATCGCGGTCTGCGCGACCGAGCTCGGGTTGATGCGCCGCGGCGAGGGTGGACCGTTGCTCGACGACTACGCGGCCACCGACCCCGGTGAGTTCTTCGCCGTTGCGACCGAGGTCTTCTTCGACCGCCCGCTCGACTTCCGCGAGGTGAAGCCCGAGCTGTACGACGTGCTGGCCGGCTACTACCGGCAAGACCCGGCGTCGCGTGAGCCGCTACCGATCATCACCCAACCGGGTTGACGACCTGCCCGACGAACAGCGTCGCGCCCGACTGGTCGTCGACGATGCGATACAGGAACGGCCGGTCGAGCACGACGGGCACCGGCGGGTTGACGGGGAGGCTCACGGGGTAGACAAGGACCACCGTGGCAGCGGCGGCCTCGGTGCCTTTCTCATCCATGGCGACGTCGGTCTGGTGGAAGACTTTGTCGACGATCAGGCGCGGATCGTTGGCCACACCGAGCAGCCCGCCCGCTGTGTACGGGGCGGTCACACCGAGGGACTGCAGGGCGGGTGAGAGCTCGGCGCTGAACTGGAGGTCGAATCGCGGCAGGCCGAGCGTGGAGGGGCTCGTCTGGTTGGCGGTGTACTCGGCGAACACCCGGTCGAGGTCGGTGGCGATCTCGTCGAAGCGGCCCTCGACGGGCAGGATGAACTGAGCAGTCAACCCACCGGTGTAGGTCTTGGTCGCGCCGATCCAACCCTCGCCGCCGGCCGAGGAGTCGCTGCCACCGTGCATCATCGGGACTGTCTGCTTGGCGCCGTCGAGACCGCTGAACTGCTGGTCGGTCGTTGCCGATTCGTCAAAGGTGCCCAACCATGACGCCTTCATGTACAACGCGTTCACCAGTGCCAGCACGGTCTCGGGACGGATCGCACCATCTGCGATCAGGTGGGGGATGCGATCGTTGGTCGCGTCGGCGACGAATGCGTTGATCGCGCATCACTGCGAGATGGCGCGGATCAGGCAGTTCGGCGCTCATCGCCAATACTCGGCGCTGGCACCGATATGGCCCGCATAGGCCCAGATCGCGCCCAGCGGTGCCAGGTTTGTCGATTCCGGTGATCGT
>JANMNE010000149.1:0-7867 GCA_031373785.1 Ilumatobacteraceae bacterium | reverse complement strand
CATCAGCATCGGCAACTGCTCGGCCTCGATGACCTCGCCGGCGTAGATCGACGTCAGCGGCACTTCGGCCGTGGGGATGCACCACAGGTCGTCGCGCTCGATGTTGTAGGCGTCGTCGGCGAACTTCGGCAACTGGCCGGTGGCGGTCAACGTTGCCGTGGTCACCAGTGAGGGCGGGCGGATCTCTTCGAACCGGTCGACGTTGCGGTCGAGCGCGTACTGGCACAGCGCACGCGACAAGGCTGCACCGGCGCCACGCTGCATCGTGAACATCGCCCCGCTGATCTTGGTCGCCCGTTCGTTGTCGAGGATGCCGAGCGCCGCGCCGGTCTCCCAGTGGGGCACCCGCCGGTGCTCGGGGAACTCCGCTGACAGACCGATCGGCCCTTTGACGACCGGATTCTCGGCCTCGCCGGCACCATCGGGCGCGTCCACGTGCGGGACGTTGGGGATGCGCAGCAACACATCGCGCAGGTCTCCCTGCACGATCTCGAACTCGTTGGCGAGCACCCGCTCGTGGTCGCCGAGCGCCCGGCTGCGCAACTGCAACTCCTCGGCGCCATGCGTGTCGCCGGTACGGCGCAGTTGCCCGACCGCTTTCGACAGATCATTGACCTCGGCCCGGATGGCGTCGCGCTTGGCGATGATGTCGCGCGACAGCGCATCGAAGGCGATCGCCCGCTCCAGTTGGTCGAGCACCTCGCGTTGGCCGCGGCGGGCCAGGGCAGCGCGAACAGCGTCGGGGTCGGTGCGCAGCAAACGAACATCGATCACAGATCGGAGGCTACCCCTGCTCAGCGGGAGAGGGCGTAGGCGATTCGCCGTGCCGCGCCACGGCGGCACGATGTGGTCACCGGCGCCTGGCGGAGGTTGACGAACTTGCGCCCGGTGCGCAGTCCGTGATCACGGAGCCGTCGGGCGAAGTCGAGATCGTCGACCGTCGTCACCCGCTCGTCGAAGCCGCCGATCGCGACGAAATCCTCGTGACGGCACCAGTACATGCCCCCACCGAGTCCGTTGAGGTACGTGGTCAACCTCGACATCGCCATGGCCACGTCGATGGCGAGCGTATGGCGCTCGACGTGTTGGATCGCGCCGCCGCCGATGTAGCAACCGGTCGCCAGCAGACGCTCGATCTCGGCGAACGCAACGGGCGACATCACTCGAGCCGCGTCGATCGTCACCAAGATGTGGCCGGTGGCCGCCGTCGCGCCGGCATTGCGGGCCACCGAGACGCGCGGGTTGCGGACCGTCACGACGGTGGCGCCCGCGGCGGTAGCAGTACGCGCGTGGGGCTGGTCGCCGTCACGATTCCCGACGACGACGATCACCTCGGGCTCGGTTCGGATGGTGTGACCGGCCCGGGCGATCGCGCGCAAGCTGCGACCCAGATCGGCCTGCTCGTCGAGAGCGGACACCACCACGGTGAACCGTGCCATGCCCTGTGATCGGAAGGAATTGGGCCCGACTTGATCGCGAATTCGGTCACGGCCGTACGAGCTCGCCTAGGGTCGCACGCTGTGAGCGCGGTGGAGGTCGAACATCTGACGGTCCGCCATGGCGACCTCGTCGCAGTCGATGCCATCTCGTTCACCGCCGAGGCCGGTCAGGTGACCACCGTGTTGGGCCCGAACGGCGCCGGCAAGACCTCGACCATCGAGGTTTGCGAGGGATACCGGCGCGCCACGGCAGGCACGGTGAGGGTGCTCGGCCTCGACCCGGCAACCCACCAACGCCAGCTCAGCAGCCGCATGGGCGTGATGCTGCAAGAAGGTGGGGTGTATCCCGGTTCGGCGGTGTTGGAAACGGCGAGGCACTATGCGGCGCTGTACGGCAACGGCGCCGATGCAACGGCCCTGGTCGAGTCGGTCGGCCTCACCAGCCGCAGCAAGGCCACCTGGCGCCGGCTCTCGGGCGGCGAGAAGCAACGGCTGTCGCTGGCCTTGGCCCTGGCCTCCAAACCCGATGTCGCCTTCCTCGACGAACCGACGTCGGGCGTCGACATCAACGGGCGCGATGCAATCCGCGGCATCATCCGGGATCTCGCAGCCAACGGATGCGCCGTGGTGCTGGCCACGCACGAGCTCGACGAGGCCGAGCGACTGGCCGACCGGATGGTCATCATCGATCGCGGCTCGCTGGTTGCCGATGGGACGCTGGCCGAGCTGCGCAAGGGCCACGACGAGATCCGCTTCCGCAGCGACTCGGGGCTCGACCTCCGCGCACTCGCTGTGGCAACCGGCATCATCGCCGCCGAGGTCGGCACCGACGAGTACGTGATCGACGCCCCGCCGCAGCCGCGACTGATGGCCCAACTCGGCGATTGGCTGGCCGAGGCCGGCCACCCGTTGCACGACCTGCGCGCCGGCGGGCAGCGACTGGAAGACGTGTTCCGACGGCTCACCCGCGGAGACGAGAACCAGCCATGAGAGCCGACGCATGAAGGTCGCCCTGGTGCAGCTGCGCGCCGAACTGCGCCGGGTGGCGGGCAACGGCGAGCAGCTGTTGTTGACGCTCGGCATCCCGGTGATGCTGCTGGTCTTCTTCAGCCTGGTCGACGTGTTGCCGACCGACACCAAGGAACCGATCGACTTCCTGGCTCCCGGCATCCTCGCCCTGGCGACGATGAGCACGGCGATGGTCAGCCTCGGCATCGGCACCGGGTTCGAGCGCAGCTACCACGTGCTGAAGCGCCTCGGCACCACGCCACTCGGACGTCCACGGCTGATCGCCGCCAAGATCGGCTCGGTCATCGCCGTCGAGATCGTGCAGTTCGCGGTGCTGATCCCCGTCGCCTTCGCCCTCGGCTGGAGCCCCGACTCGCCGAACTGGCTGCTGGCGGTGCTCGCCGTGATCGTCGGGACGATGGCCTTCGCCGGCATCGGCCTGACACTTGCCGGTCGGCTACCGGGCGAGATCAACCTTGCCGCGCAGAACGGGTTGTACCTCGTGCTGCTGTTGCTCGGCGGAATGGTCATCCCATTCGCCAAGCTGCCCGGCGTGGTTCGAGCCGTGGCCCACGCGCTGCCGTCGGGCGCCCTTGCCGACGTGCTGCGCGACGCGCTGAGCAATGCCGGCACACAGCCGACGCGCTCGTGGATCGTGCTCGCCATCTGGGCAGTGATCACGCCGCTGCTGGCGTCGCGCCTGTTCCGCTGGGACTAGCTGACTGCTGCTAGGGCCGTTTCCTCGCCGCGCTCAAGGGAGACAGCGGCCGGTGATTGGATCGAACAGCGCAAGTTCGTCGATCGAGAACATCACTTGGGCGCCGCGGCGCAGGGTCAGGCTCGGCGCAGCGATCTCGACGTGGTCGGGCTGCGCTGCACTGCCGAACTCGACGGTGATCGTGCCGGTGACCAAGTTGATCTCGGTGACAGTGGAGATGACAGGACCGTCTGGCGTCACGCGCGTCCAGGTCGGCCGCAATGCGACAAGCACCCCGCTGCCGACGTAGTTGGCGAGCGAGGGACGCCACGCCCGTTGACGGAACGACGGGTGCACCAACCAGAAACCTTCGCTGTCGGTCTCGACCTGTGCGGTCACCGTTGACACATGACCGGTGGTCGCCGCAGCCTCCAGACTCACGGGTTGCTCGTACACCTCGGTCGGCGTGCCGACTTGAACGACGTGACCACCGTCGAGGACGACAATGCGGTCGGGCAGTGACATCGCTTCAACCGGTTCAGTTGTCGTCAGAAAGGTTGTCACCCCATAGCCCTGTTGCAGAGAACGCAGTTCGAATCGCATGTGCTGGGTCAGCGATTCGTCCAGGCAGGCCAACGGCTCATCGAGCAGCAGCAACGAAGGCCTCCGCACCAATGCCCGGGCGACCTGCACGAGTTGCGCCTCGCCGGCCGACAGACCCTCGGGAGATCTGGCGAGCAGTGCCTCGATGTGCAGAGCGCGTATCTCGGCGGCTACCCGAGTCGAGATCTGACCCGCCGGCTGGTGGCGGACCTCGAGAGGGAACGCAATGTTTCTTTGCACGTCGCGATTGGGGATCAAGACCGAACGTTGGAACACCATCGCCATGCCGCGATCAGCGGTCGCCACATGGGTGACATCGACACCACCCACCCAGATCGTGCCGGCCTTCAAACGTTCCAGGCCGGCGATTGCACGAAGCAGCGTCGTCTTGCCCGACCCGTTGGATCCGATCACCCCGATCAGCTCGCCGTCGGCGACGCTCAGGTTGACGTCGTCGAGCAGTGTCTTGCCCGAACGCCTGACCGTTACATGTTCGAGCTCAACGGTTGCCATGACGATTCCCCTCGCGCAGTCACCGTACTGCCCACACAAAGGTCACCAAGCAGTCGCCGTGACCGACCATCTGGGCTGATCGATGCCGGCGACCCGCTGCCTGCTCGCCCGAAACCGGCCACTGACGGCCTGACGAATCTTTCTTCGACGGTGAACGCGCAGTGCGGTGGGTTCGAGTTCCGGCGTCCCCGTCGCTTGATGCGAAGCCGGCGGTATGGGATGAATCGCCCGGTATCCGGCGGAGGCTCACGAGTAGCGCGGCTGTGTTACGGATAGTCGTCAGGGCTGCAGCCTGAAAGGTTGCAGTAGTAGTCGGGCCGGAACCCAATCGCATCCGTCGGGGAACCTTGGCCAAACCAGACGAAACACTCCTGGCCCTCGAACGAGTCTTGGCAAATGTAGTCAGCTCCGCGTATCGACACGATGGTCAGGCCTTCCATCTCGGACGGGTAGTAATCGGATGCGCAGTCGACGCTTAGCCCGCTCGGTGTGCACTTGTAGTCCGGGGTGCCAGAGACAGCATCGCTGGGGTTGCCTCCCGAATATCGATAGCAATCGAGATCGCCGAAGCTTCCCGACACGCGAGCGTCCGTGCAGATGACATCACCGCCATTTACCTTGTACTGCTTGTAGTCGGCCATCTCGGACGGGTAGTAGTCGGTAGCGCAATCGCTGATACCTACGCGGCTGCTGCTGCACATGTAGTCGGCCAGACCAGTTGTTGCCGTGCTCGGATTACCGCCTGCATAGAGGTAACACGCTTGATCGCCTGGACTAGAGAAGGTGCCAGCGCTCGTGCAAATCACGTCGTGCCCGTCGACGGTACGGAGGTCGTACTCATCCAGGTCGCTCGGAAACCAGAGACCTGAGCAGTCACGGAAGGTAGCGGTCCCGGAGCAGTACAGGTCTGGCGCAGTGATCACCGAGACGATGTCGGGGCTGGGACCGCCCGAATAGAGCACGCAGGGATAGCGGGAGATGCTGACGTCGAGAACGGTACACAGATAGTCAAACGATTCGTAGGTCATCTCGAAGAGCTCGTCGGGGTCGTAATCCGGTGCGCTCTCAGTCGAACGCGGTGTGGTCGAAGTCGCCGGCACCACACCAATCCCGTCAGCGCGGTTGTTCGCACCGTCAGTCGTCGAACAGCTCGCGGCAAGCACGATCGAGGCCGAGATGACTGCACGCAGAACTGTGCGTCTCACATGTCTCGAGGCCGTATTAGAGACCCTGATCTTTGGGCAGGCCCACCTCGTGCGGCAGGACCACGCGTGGAACCAAAGTGTTATTGACGAGCACCGTGACGCGGTCTTCTCAATTTCGATGTTATGCGTGATGGGATCATCACGCGCCGGCCTGACCGGCACAAGGGCCATTGGGCACGCCCCGGGAACTCACGCCCGCGAAGTCCCTCAACGGTGAGGGCGATCCATATGGCGGACCGTGAACGCTCAGCGTGATTGGCCCGAGAGAACGTCATCTTCCCGGCGTTATACGGGTGATCGACGGGTCCTGGGGTGGGTTTATCGAAGCACAGTCAGGCGCTGTTGTCGAGGTTGGTGATGATGTTCGTGAAGAGCTCGGCTCGTTCGGGTTGGTGGTGGTCGGTGGCGTGGTCGCGTTGGCGGGTGAGGATGGTGACGAACTGGGGGCCGGTCTCGAAGAAGCCGCATCGTTCGCAGATCGATTCGTATGCGCAGTCGAGTGCGGCGGGCCGGGTGCAGTGTCCGTTGCCGAGGAGGCGGCGGTGGTCCGCGGCGAGGCGGGTCATGGTCTCGCCGGCGGTGCCGGCCGGGAGCGCTCCGGTGTTGTAGTTGGCTTCGACGGCGGCGGTGACGCGGAAGTATTCGTCGGCGACGGTGCGGTCCGAGATGCGCGCGTAGGTCAAGGTCATCTTCATCGAGCGGTGGCCCAAGAGCGCGGCGATCGCTTCGAGGCTCATGCCGCGGTTGATGGCTTGGGTTGCCAGGGTGTGGCGGAGTTGGTGAGGGTGCACGGGTCCGATCCCGGCGCGTTTGGCGACCGTGGTGACGTAGCGGTGGATGGTGCGCCGGTCGAACGGTCGGCCGTCGTCGCGTTCGACGAGCCGCCCGGATTGTGTGGGACCGCGCCGGACTCGGTGGTCGTTGACGAGTTCGACGATGTAGGGCAGCAGCGGCACGTAGCGGTCGTTGTGGAGCTTGCCGACAGGGATCCGGAGCCAATGGGTGTCACCGATCAGGACCATCGCGTTGTCGTCGAGGCCGGACAGTTCGCCCGAGCGCATCCCGGTGCGGGCGAGGAGCTCGACCATCAGCCGCCGACGCGGGTTGGGGTCGGCGGCAAGGGTGGCTATGAACTTGGCGGCGGTGGGGTCGTCGAGGAACTTGGGGAGTGGTTCGTCACGGTTGGGGAAGTCACCAGCGAAGATCGGAATGCGGGCAGGGGCGTCGTCGTAGTCCCACTCGATGATCCGTTCGAAGAACGTGCGCAGCAACCCGATCCGCCCCGAGATCGTTGTCGCGGTGAGCGTGCCGCGCCGGCCGGGCCGGCGTGCCAGCCAACGCTTGTAGTCCTCGAAATGTGATCGCTTGACCAGGGCCATGCTGCGACACGTCGGGTCGGTCACGGTGACGCAGTCGGCGAACTGCCGCAACGTCAGATCAACCGCGGTCACCGTCGAGGGTCGGGCAGACACGGCGAGTTGGTCCAGGTAGCGGGCCATGGTCGAGACCATCTGCGGTGCTCGTTGGGCGATCTGGACCCAGGAGATCTCCGGCAGCAGCCGCCCTGTCGTGGCCGGGAGATCGACGATGACAACCAGTGCTGCGCTCGAACGGGCGCTCATCGGGGCGACCCGATCGTGGTGTCCGCTTCGATCGCCTCGACAGCGCGCCGGTACTCATCGGCGAGCCAATCGGCGCCGAGATGGAGATAGACCCGGGTCGATTCGATCGAGCGGTGGCCAGCGAGCGCCTGCAGCGCTTCGATGGCCATGCCCGCTTCGCGGAGCCGGGTGAAGCAGGTGTGGCGCAGTTCGTGACAGGTCCCATGCGACAACCCAGCCCGCCCCCGAGCGCCAGCGAGGACCTCATCAAGACCCGACACCGACAACGCCTCACCACGCGTCGGCCCCTTCAACGCGACGAACACCCGGTTCGTCGTCGCGTCCTTCGGGCGTTCGCTGTTCAGATAGCTCGCCACCGTCGCGAAGAACGTCACCGACATCGGCACGAGCCGCTCGTAGCCGCCCTTGCCGTCAGCGACGAACACCCGCCACTCGCCGAGCCGCAGGTCCTCGAGCCGCAACCCGAGCACCTCGCAACGACGCAACCCGGCGAGCAGCATCGCCTGCACGATCGCCCGATCACGATCGGTCCGCAACGCTGCCAACAACGCCTCGACGTCCGCCGGCCCGATGATCCGCGGCAACCGGCGAACACCACGCACCAACGGAACCACCCGCGGGCCGCGATGACGATGCTGGCGGGTCGGCAAGCCGCGCGGCACCGGGTTCACAGTCACACCGGCATCGCCGCGCACCACGAGATAGCCATACAACGCCGACACCGCCGCCAACCGCCGCTTGATCGTCGCCGCCGACAACCCCGCCGAACCATCGACCAGA
>JANMNE010000145.1:0-16291 GCA_031373785.1 Ilumatobacteraceae bacterium | reverse complement strand
TCACGTTGGCCGACGGCCGCCGCGGCAACATCGCCGTTCGGCACGTCTTCGTCTGTGGTGGTGCGATCCAATCCCCTGCGTTGCTGCAGCGTTCGCGGATCGCCGGTCACATCGGCCGGTCGCTCGCGGTCCATCCGACCGTCAAGCTGGCGGCACGTTTTGCGGACGAGCTCAACGTACCGAACGACGTTCCGGTGCACCAGGTCAAGGAGTTCGCGCCCGATCTCTCGTTCGGCGGATCGGCGAGCCAACCGGGCCTCGTCGCGCTGGCGCTGAGCGACGAATGGCGCACGTTCCGGCGGGCGATCACCGATTGGCGGAAGATCAGCATCTACTACGCAGCGATCACCAGCGAGGGTCGAGGCCGGGTGCGGGCGGTTCGCGGGTTGCGCGACCCGATCGTGACCTACGGGCTGACGCGCCGCGATCGCGCCCTGCTCGGCAGCGGGCTGGCTCGCCTCGCATTGCTGATGCTCGAGGCCGGTGCTGACGAGGTGTATCCCTCGTTTCGGGGTGCTCCGCTCGTTCGTACTCGCGCCGACCTGGCTGCGATGTCGTCGACGTTCTCGGCAGCGCGAGCCAGCGTGATGACGGTGCACTTGTGCTCGACCGTGCCGATGGGTGAGGACCTCGCCAAGTGCGGTGCCAGTTCGTTCGGACAGGTGCACGGCACCACGAACGTGTGGGTCAACGACGCCTCCCTGCTCCCCACGGCGCCCGGCGTGAACCCACAGGGAACGGTGATGGCGCTGGCGATTCGCAACGCCCGACGGTTCGCGGCAACGGAGCAAGCTCATGGGTGATCGCTTCGCGACCCCCGCGGTCACGGCCGTCACCGGAGCCTCCGGCTGGCTGGGACGGGCATTGGTGCACCGGCTGCTCGCCGACCCGGCGAGGCGGCGCTTGCGGTTGCTCGCGCATACGACCGCCGAGGCACAGACCTTGGCAGCCCTCGGCAACGTCGAGGTCGTGATCGGTGACATCGGCAAGCCGGACACCGCCGCCCGGCTGCTGCACGGCACAGGCCTCGATGTCGACCTGATCCACACAGCCGGCATCATCCATCCGAGCACGACGCGACAGTTCTTCGAGAGCAACGCGCTGGGCGCGCGCCATGTCGCCGAGGCCGCCCTCGATCACGGCGTACGGCGCATGGTCCACGTCTCCTCGAACAGCCCGTTCGGCACCAACCCGCACCCCGGCGACACTTTTCGGGCCATCGAGCCGTACCACCCGTACTTGGGCTACGGGCGGTCGAAGATGCAGGCCGAGTTGGCCGTGTTCGAGACGATCGCTCGAGGCCTCGACGCGACGATCGTGCGGCCTCCGTGGTTCTACGGTCCGTTCCAGCCCCCGCGACAGACGACGTTCTTCCGCCTCGTGCGCGCCGGCCGGTTCCCGGTCGTGGGTGACGGCGAGCAGCGACGGTCGATGGTCTACATCGAGAACCTCGTCGACGGGATCATCGCCGCCGAGCTGACTCCGGCCGCGAAGGCACACGGGTATTGGGTGGCCGATGAAACCGCGTACACCGTGAACGAGATCGTCGCCACGGTCGGCCGTGCCCTGACCGACGAGGGGTTCAGTGTGAAGCCGCCGTCGACGCGGTTGCCCGCCATCGCCGGGCGGCTCGCCGAGTTGGGAGACCGGCTCGTGCAGGGCCTCGGGCGCTACCAGCAGCAACTGCACGTGCTCGGCGAGATGAACCACACCATCGCCTGCGACATCTCGATCACGCGCCGAGAGCTCGGCTACGAGCCACGCGTCAGCCTGTACGAAGGGATGCGCACCAGCATTCGGTGGTGCGTGGAGCAAGGCATCGAGCTGTGACGGTCAGCCTGGTCACCGGAGGCAGTGGCTACTTCGGGTCGCTGCTCGTGCGGCGGCTGGTCGCGGACGGGCACCAGGTGCGCGTGCTCGACGTGAACGACTCCCACGACCGACCGGCAGGTGTGGAGCTGATCCGGGGCGACATCCGCGATCGTGCCGTTGTCGCTCGTGCGGTCGAGGGCTGTGACGTGGTGTTCAACAACGTCGCCCAGGTCCCCTTGGCGAAAGATGCAGAGCTCCTCCGCACCGTCAATGTCGGCGGCACCACGCTGCTGCTGAACGAGGCGCTCCGGGCCGGCGTCGGCAAGGTGGTGCACACCTCGTCGAGTGCGATCTTCGGTGTGCCGGCGACCAATCCTGTGCTGCCGACCACGCCCGCATCGCCGGTCGAGGGGTACGGACGCGCGAAGGTCGCGGCGGAGGCTGCGTGCCTCGAGGCGGTGGCCAATGGTCTCGATGTGACGATCATCCGCCCGCGGACGATCCTCGGCCATGGTCGGCTCGGGATCTTCGGAATCCTGTTCGAGTGGGTCGCAGACGGTGCTGACATCTTTGTGCTCGGATCCGGCGACAACCGCTACCAGTTCATCCACGCCGACGATCTCGTCGAGGTCTGCGTGCTGGCCGCGCGTGCGCCCGGTGCCGCTGTCTTCAACGCCGGCACCGACCGCTTCGGCACGATGCGCGAGTCGCTCGAATCGTTGTGCACCCACGCCGGCACGGGCTCGCGGGTCAGATCGCTGCCGGCCGCACCGGCTGCCGCGTTGATGAAGACAGCGGCGTTCGCCCACCTCGCCCCGTTCGCCCCGTACCACTGGTTGATGTACTCGAAGTCCCTGTGGTTCGACATCGACCATGTGCGCGGTGCACTCGATTGGCAGCCGACGTGGTCGAACGAGGAGATGCTCGCCGACAGCTATGACTGGTTCTTGCGCAACCGGTCCGACACCGCGCAGGCCGGTCGGTCGCACCACCGCACGATTGCCAAACAGGGCGCGTTGCGGGCGCTGAAGTTTGCGACCAGGTTGCTGCCGCGCTAGCGACGTTCGCGCCGCATCACCTGGCCGTGCAGCGCGGCAAGGATCCCTAGTGCAGACGCGTCCCACGTCAACGACTGGGCGCGTATCAAGGCGGCAGCGGCCAGCGTGCTCCGTCGCTCGTCGTCGAGCAGCACGTCGGCGATGGTGTCGCCGAGCCGTTCGAGCGGTGCCAACACCCCGGTCACGCCATCAACGACGCTGCTGCGGTGGCCACTGACGTCGGTGGCGACCGCTGGTGTTCCGCATGCCGCGGCCTCGGTGATGGTCAAGCCCCAGCCCTCCGCCAGCGACGCGCTGCTGACCAGCCAGGCCCGCTGGTAGTGCGAGATCAGGTCGGCATGGCTGAGGCGGCCGGCGAAGGTGATCCACTCCCCCGCGTCGTGGGCCGCGACTCGCGCCTCGAGGGCCGGCAGCAACGGTCCGTCACCGACGATCACGACCTCCAGGTTCGGCACGCGCTTGCGCGCGATTACAGCCGCCTCGATCAGTTCGTCCTGCCGCTTCACCGGTGCCAGGCGACCGACGCACACGACGAGCGGAACGGCGCTGCGCTGACCGCCGGGTTGGAACATGGGGTCGACGCCGTTGTTGACCGCCACGACGCGATCGGCATGGAAGCCGAGGCCGAGCAGGTCGTCGCGGGTGGCCTCCGACGGTGTCAGCGTCAACGTCCGCCGGTAGAACGGCGGGGCGAACCGAGCCTCCATGGCCCGGCCGACGCCGGCGAGCGGTTTGGGCAGCAACTGATCCCACATCGGACCGTGCACGTGATGGAGGAAGGTGATGTGCGGCCTTCGGCACCACAGCGGGCTCATCCACGGCACGCCGTTCCAGACCTCGACCAGCGCGTCGTACGGACCCATTCGTCGCACCCATTCGCTGCCGACGGCGCGTGGGAAGACCGAGTACCGGCTGCCGCGGCGCACGACGCGGTAGCCATGGCGCGTCGCTGTCGCCGGCTGCCCGAGGGCCGCCGACGTGCGATGGGTGATGTCCAGTCCCGCCGTCGCCCACCGCCGCATGAACTCGTCGGCATGCACCTCCGAGCCTCCAGCGTCGGGGTCATCGAGGTCGCGCCAGGCGAGCACGTGCACGCGGCGCACACCGACGGACATCATCTCGTCGGCAAGCTGCTCGATCGTCGGAACACCGGCGTCAGCCAAGGGGCAGGCGTCTCCACACGGGGCTGGGCAGGTGCCGCAGCACGCTGAAGACGTAGCGCAGCAGGGGCGGTGCCCACACCACGCGCCGGCGTGCACGCAGTGCTCGTACCGTGACGTCGGCCACCTTCTCCGGTGTTGTCGAGAACGGCGCAGCCTTCTTCCCGGTCGTCATCTTGGTGTGGACGAAGCCCGGCCGAACGATCAACATGTGTACGCCATCGTCGATCAGCGAGTCGCCGAGCCCCTGGGCGAAGCCATCGATCCCGGCCTTGGTACCGCCATACACGGGGTTGGCACGACGAACTCGTTCGCCGGCGACACTGCTGAGCATCACGATCGATCCATGCCCTTGATGTCGCATCCGGTTCGCAATGGCAATGGTGCTCGAGACGACGCCGGTGAAGTTGACTTCGGCGATTTCGGCTGCAGCGACGGGATCGATCGCTGTGACAGCGCCATCGCCGAGCAGGCCGAACGCGATGATCGCGACGTCGATGTCGCCGTACGCCTGAGACAGGGATCGAGCGATCTCAGCGTGCGTCTCGGTGGCCGTGGCGTCGAAGTGCACCACATCGACGGCCAGCGAATGATGTCGCAGGCCCGCGGCGGCACGCTCGCCGCGATCGATGTCTCGACAGGCGAGCACGATGGTGCGCGTCGTCGGGCCGATCAACTGGCGGGTGATGGCCAGCCCGATCTCGCTGGTACCGCCCAACAGCACGATGGTCTGCGGTTGGCCGAGTGCGTTCTCCATGGGGCTCCTGTGTCGCTTCGATCTCACGTGGGTTGCGGTCAGATCAGTCCGAGGCGGCGACCGAGGTCGCTCTGGAAGACTCGGTGTGGATCGACGCTGTCGCGGATCGCTTTCCACTCGTCGAAGCGGGGGTAGCCGCGCCGGACCGCATCGGGTGTCATGTGCGCGTCCTTGGCGAAGTAGTGGCGGCCGCCGGCATCGAGCACCACGCGGTCGAGTCCGTGTAGCAGGTCGCCGAGTCCGCGTGAGGCGGCGGGCACGTCGAGCGCCAACGTCCAACCAGCCTGCGGAAAGCTCAGCGGCGCTGGGTTGGCAGCGCCGAACCGCTTGAGCACAGCGAGGAAGCTGGCGGCGCCACTGGCTGAGAGTCGTTCGACGACCGTGCGCATCGCGTCCTCCTGCCCGAACGGCACGACGAACTGGTACTGCACCATCCCGCGTCGCCCGTACAGGCGGTTCCACGAGCCGACCAGATCGAGTGGGTGGAAGAATGCGCCGATCCCCTGGATCTCGCCGATGCGTTGCTTCGGTGCCTTCCGGAACCAGAACTCGTTGAAGGCAGCGATCGACGCGTGGTTCAGCACTCCCACCGGAGGGACCAGTGGAGGAACTGCGATCAGTTGGTGCGGGCCGTAGGCGAACGGTGCGACCGCCTGGTTGGCGTCGAGGTCGGTGAGGCGGGCATGTTCGCCGCGGCTCAGCACGCTGCGACCCAGGTGGCGGCCCTTCGCCATGAGATCGATCCAGGCGACGCTGTACCGCACGTCGTCGTCGCCTTCGCTCATCGTCGCGAAGAGCGCATCGACATCGGCAACTCGCGAGGTGTCGACCCGCATGCGACTGGTCTCGATCGGCAGCAAGCGGATGGTGGCATCGAGCATCACCCCGGTCAGTCCCATCCCACCGATGGTCGCCCAGAACAGTCCCGGATTGCGATCTGGGCCGACCACGACCTCGGAACCGTTGGCCAACATCATCGTGATGGACTCGACGTGGTTACCGAGCGAGCCGTCGACGTGATGGTTCTTGCCATGGATGTCGCTGGCGATGGCCCCACCGATCGTGACGAACCTCGTGCCCGGCGTCACCGGCACGAAGTACCCTCGGGGCACGATGACCGTCAGGAGTTCGTCGATGCTGACGCCCGCCCCGACGGTCGCAGTGCCGCGGGT
The DNA here is from genome assembly GCA_031373785.1 of Ilumatobacteraceae bacterium. GTDB lineage: Bacteria > Actinomycetota > Acidimicrobiia > Acidimicrobiales > Ilumatobacteraceae > JAENVT01. The sequence goes on along the minus strand of JANMNE010000145.1, from coordinate 10,332 downwards.
CCCATCGAGCAGCACGTCGCCGGCCCCGGCGGCGAGTCGCAGGACCACACCGCCGCCGTTCTGGGCAGCATCGCCGTAGCTCCGGCCGAGGCCGCGGGCGAGCGCTCCACGCGGCCCGGCCTCCTTCAGCGTGGCAACCAGCGTCCTGGCGTCGACCGTGACTTCGTCGGCGACGGTCGGGTTGGTGCGACCCCAGCCCCACAGACGAGCGCGGGAAGGGGTTGGCACGCTGCGAGATTCTATCCCTCGACAGTGGCGCGGTGGTCGGTGAACCGCTCGACCGGCGTCTTGGCGCTGTCGACATCGTCGTACGTCCAGTCCGGCTGTTTGTCGGCGAACGTCTGGTCGATCCTCGCCCCCTGCTCGTCGATGTCGACGAGTTGAGCGACGAGATGCACCTGCACCGGTGTCAGAGTCGGCTCGAACCTCGACGAGATCTCATGATCGAACGCCGCCAGCAGGCTGCCGATGACGGCCTGCTGCTGTGAGGCCAGGCTGCAGCGGGCACCGTCGGCAACCGTGCCCAACCGCTTCTTGATTTCAGCCAAATCCTCCGCAGCAGCATCGCCGTTGGCGGCGTCGGTCAACAATCGGGCGATCTCGGCGCCGTCCTGCTTGCACGGTGTGCATTGACCACAGGATTCGATCGCCAGGAAGCGGGAGACGCCGGCTGCAACGCCGACGGGGTCGGCGTCGTCGGCGAGCACGATGAACCCGGCAGAACCCAACCCACTACCGATTGCTGCCATTGCTTCGTAGCTGAGCTCGGTCTCGATCCTGTCGGGTGTCAGCACAGCACTGGAGACGCCGACCAGGACAGCTCGCAGCGTGCGCTCGGGCACCAGGCCTCCGGCTCGGTCGATTACATCGGCCAGTGGCGTGCCCATCGGGACTTCGAACACACCGGGGTGCTGCACGGCCCCGGTGATCGTGCACACGATCGTGCCCGGCGATTCTGCAGTGCCGAGCGATCGGAACCAGGCGGCTCCCTTGGCGATGATCGCAGGCACGTTGGCCATCGTCTCGACGTTGTTCACCAGCACAGGTGGAGCGTCGCTGTCGTTCTCGGTCCCGGCCATCTGCACGTTCGCGGGCAATCCGCTGCCCGACTCTGCATCCTCCTGCGATGCGACGACCTCGACGATCCCTCGACGGAATGGCGGTGCGATTCGTGGAAACGGCGGCCGGCCGTCGATCACTTCGAGCAGGGCGGTCTCTTCGCCGTACAAGTACTCCGACGGTCCGTCGATGACGCTGACATCGACATTGCCGAGCCACCCGGCGGCGCGTACGTCGGCGATGGCGGCGCGGAGTCGACCGAGTTCGGCGGTGAACAACGCCTTGGAGGCGATGACGACCGAGCGCGCGTCCATGGCGTGGGCGGCGATGAGTGCGCCCTCGATGACCGCGTACGGGTTGGCGCGGATGATCGCCCGATCCTTGAACGTGCCGGGCTCGCCTTCCGCGGCGTTGACGACCACCGACGTGCGCAGCAACGGCGAGGCAAACGACTTGATGGTCCGCCACTTGACGCCGGTCGGGAAGCCAGCGCCACCGCGTCCGCGCAGACCGGACGCAGCCAGCTCCTCGACGATCGTCTCCGACGACACGGCCCGAGCAGCCTCGAGCCCCTTGCCGCCACCGGCCGATACGTAGTCGGCGAGCGAGTCGTACGGCTGCAACGGCAGCACCCTGCTCGACGCGACGTCGACGTAGTTTGACATCTCATTCCTCCACACAGTCGCGCCGCGATCACGGCACGCACGGAGAGTCGATACCCGAGCCTCGTCCCGGCCAAACCGCGCCGTGTTTCGGTGTATCTCTCGGTCGTCGCATGGGTCAGGGAAGACATGACACACCTTCACCGAGCAGCGCGCCGCTCCCTGGCCGGCGCAACGGCAACAGTGGTCGGACTGATCGGCGCATGGTGGGCGTCGAGACGGCTCGGCTTGCCCAGGTCCGCCATGCCCCGAGGCACCCGGAGCGCGAGTCGCGGGCGATGGTGACGGCGCGAGCCCGCCGCGTTCTACAGTGACGTTCGATGGGACCAACGACCGCTTCGCTCCTCGGCGAGGTTCAGTCGATCGCGGAACAGTGGAAGGCGCAGCGCGCCGAGCGTCAAACGCGTCGACACCTGGATCGGGCCGACTTCGATGCGCTCCGCAACGCCGGGTTACTGCTCGCCGTGGTTCCCGACGAGATGGGTGGCCTCTGGCACGACGCGCCATCGTCGACCCGCCTCGTCAGTGAACTGTTGCGCACGCTGGCCACCGCCGATCCGGCCGTCGCGCTCGTGTCCGCGATGCATCCGTCGGTGGTCGGCTACTGGCTCTTCAACCCCGATCCGTCGCAACCCGAATGGGAGGCCCAACGGCAAGCCGTCTTCGCCACCGCGGCCGCCGGCGATCAATGGGGAACGATCACGTCCGAGCCCGGAAGCGGGGGCGACATCGGGCGAACGAAAGCCACAGCGACATCAACCGGCGATGCCGGGTTCATGCTCGGCCAGGCCTATGCAGTGACCGGCGACAAGCACTTCGGAAGTGGTTCCGGGGTTGCCGATCGGATGGTCACCACCGCGATCCCCGACGGCGAGGACGAGCCGGCGATTTTCGCGCTCGACGTACGCGGTCGGCCGTGGGACGGCACCGCCGGGATGACGTTGATCGCCGAGTGGGACGGTGTGGGCATGGCTGCGACACAAAGCCATGCGATGCGCCTCGACGGGGCGCCCGGTGTACGGCTGGCCCGTGTGGGACCGCTGAGCGATATCACCAGCGGGGCCGGCGCGTTCGTGGCCACACTCTTCACCGCCGTGATTCTCGGGGTGCTCGACGAGGCGGTCGCCGTCGCCACGCGGCAACTCGCGCCAAAGGCCCACGACATGCGCCCCTTCGAGCAGATGGAATGGACCCGCGCCGTCAACGATCACTGGCTCGCGGTGCAGGCCTACGAAGGCGCGCTGCGGGCGATCGAAACCGACGACCCATCCGCCCGGGCCGCGGCGTTGCGGGCCAAGCAGACTGTTGCCGAATTGGCAGAGGCCACGCTCGGTCGTCTGGCCCGAGTCATCGGCGGTGGCACGTTCTCGCGTCGCAGTCCGTTCGCACACTGGTACGAAGATGTGCGCGCCCTCGGATTCCTCCGGCCACCGTGGGGCTTGGCCTACGACAACCTCTTCGCGCTCTCGTTCGATTGAGACCGCACCCACGACGGGCCGAGTAGGCCTCGGCAGACCAGAACCCCCACCTGCGAGCAGTGTTTGATGAGGACACACCCCGGATACAGATCGCCGGTTCTGTGAGCCGGCTCCCCCCTCGAGCCGCAGGCTCGTTGGGCGCGGTTTCGGCCACCCATGGCGTGGCGGATTCCAACCCAGCTGGTCGGGCGCGATTCTTGCCGTCGGTGGCGTGATATCGATCCCAACGCGCTCGATGGCCCTTCCCTCGGTGGTCGAGCTCCAAGCGAGCACCGAACGGCGCAACTGCGCTCTTGACATCACGCCGGACCTGAACGCACGCGGGGCGATCGTTGCCGGACGCAGAGCTAGTACGGCCACTCCGGCGCACGCCCGGTAATTCGGCCGATCACACCACCGAGTCGCAAGGTCAACAGCACCTTCAACCCGATGTTCTTGGCGAACCACGGCAGCTGGGCGATCTGTCGCAGCGAGTTGGCTGTACGCGGCCTCCATCCATCGGACAGGTCTGCTCGGTACTCGGTCAGTGACCGGGAACGCCCGACGTACCGGAACCGTCGGCCGAACATCAATTCGCGACCGATCGCCATGGTCACCCCGACCGACGAGAACGAATCGTGGATCAACATCGATCCGCCGGGTCCGACACGCCGACCCCACGTCCGAACATCGGATCGTGCTGGTGCGTATCGATGGGCGCCGTCGATGTAGAGCACCGTGATGCTGCCGGAGACGGCGTTGTGAGCACGATCGCTGAACTCACGGACGTGGCGCACGCGATCCGCCACCCCGGCGGCGGCAAGATTGGTGTTGAACGCCTCGTGGTCGCCTGCGGCCTGGGACTCGAAGCCACTGATCTCCTGCGGGCCGCGATCGTTGCCGGCATGTGGATCGATTGCCACGATCGCGACACCTTCGGGTGCGGCGCCTGCGAGCATGATCGTGCTGCGACCGCGGAAGCTCCCGATCTCGACGATCTGATCACCGGAGTGTGTTGCTGCGGCAACGCCATACAGCCTGGCAGCTTGGTCGCCCGACAACCATCCGTCGACACCGTCGACGCGGGCCAGCAGATCGTCCAGGGAGCGCGGCGTCATGCCAGGTAGACGCCGATCCCGAAGATCGCAATCCAGATCACTCCGAGAGCCTGCAGCACTCGGTCGTGGGCGAAGATCTCCTCCGGCGCAGCGCCGTGGCCCTGTTCGAGGATCAGGGTGTACCGCAGCAGCGCAGTTCCCATGGGGATGATCGACAGCTCGTAGAAGGGCCATCGCGAGCCGGAGATCTCTTGGGTGTCGAAGGCCCAGATGCAATACGTCACGAGTGCCGCGCCACAGCTCACCGAGAGCACGATGCGCAGGAAGCCGAGTGAGTAGTCGTCCAGCGTCGACCGGGTCTGCGCGTCGTCACCCAGGTCGCGCAGCTCCGCGTACCGCTTGCCGGCCACGATGAAGAGAGACCCGAACGAGGTCGTCAGCGAGAACCACTTGCTCATCGGCACATCGGTCGCGGCCGCGCCGGCTGCGGCGCGCAGCACGAACCCTGCAGCAACGACGACGAGATCGACGACAGCGACGTGCTTGAGCACTGTGCTGTACAGCGACGTCAGCGCGACGTAGCCGGCGACGATCGCGGCAGCCTGCCAGCGTGTCGTCGCGGCCAATCCGATGCCGGCAATCAGCAACAAGCTGCCGACGAGACGACCGGTCCTCACCGGGATGGCCCCGCTGGCGATCGGTCGGTGCTGCTTGACCGGATGATTGCGATCGTTCTCGGCGTCGAGCAGGTCGTTCCAGAAGTACGTGCCACTGCTCGCCAGGCAGAAGGCCACGAACGTGACGACGGCGAGCCACAACGACGACCCCTGGTCGAGCACACCAGCGGCACCGGGCGCGGCGAAGACCAGCAGGTTCTTGACCCACTGCTTCGGGCGTGCCTGCCGGAACAGCGATGCTGTCATCCAGCAACCACCTCGGGGACTTCCGAGATGGTCGCACCGTTGACCCACACAGCGTGATCGGCACGCGCCAGCAGCTCACGATCTCCGGCACTGTCGCCATAGGCCCACACCTCGGCGGTCGCCCACCGGCGTTCTTCGAGCCATTCATCGAGACGGCGGCGCTTCTCGCCGGCTCGGCAGTTCGGCCCACTGAGCCGATCGCCGTAGCGATCACCACGACGGATCGAGTCGGTGCACAGCACGTCGTCGATGCCGAGCCGCAAGGCGAGAGGCCGCAGGTAGGCAGCAAGTGACGCCGACACGAGCACCGTGCGGTGCCCGGCTTGCTGATGCCAACGCAGCCGTCGCAGCGTGTCGGGCCGCAGCCAGTTGACCAGTACGAACTGAGCGAACTGCTCGCCGATGGTCTCGACGTCGGCGATGAGCTTGCCGCGCAACGACCCGCCGACGATGATCTCCTTGAACCGATCGCGATCTCGCCGCGCCGCAGCGACGATCGTGGCGACGGGTCGTCGAATCAGCGAAATCAGCAGTCGTCGGCGCCCGGCAACGCGTTCCAGGAACGGGCGAACGCAGTCGCGTGTCGTCAGCGTGCCGTCGACGTCGAACGCAGCAACCACCAATCTGTCGCTCACCGCAAGCCCCCGACCATCTCCCAATATCCCGGCCAGCTCTTGGATACCACATCCGGATCGTCGATTTCGATGCCGGGAACGCGGAGACCGATCAGGCCGAACGCCATCGCCAGGCGATGATCGTCGTGGGTCTGCAGGCGCGAGCCATGCAGGATGGCCGGCTCGATCGTCAGCCCATCGTCGGTGTCGGCGGCCTGCGCGCCGAGGCGGCGGAGCTCCGTACACAGGTCTCCGAGTCGATCACTTTCCTTGGCGCGGATGAAGCCGACGCCACGGATGCGCGTCGGGCTATCGGCAAAGACAGCCACGGCCGCCAGAGTGGGAACGAGATCGGAGAGGTCGACCATGTCGATGTCGACGCCGTGCAGGCCCCGATCTGCTTCGACCACGGTCGAGGCTTCGCCTCGAGCCGACGTGCATCCCATCGTGGCGAGCACGTCGGAGAAGCCGGCATCGCCCTGCATCGAGTGACTCGTGAGGCCCGGGACCTCGACCCGACCCCCGCAGATCGCTGCCGCGGCGAGGGGATAGCTTGCGGAGCTCGCATCCGGCTCGACGGTGTAGTCGCGCGCCCGGTAATTCCCCGGCTCGACCTCGATCGCACGGTCGTCGACCGACACCGCACTGTGACCGAACTCGGCCATCACCGCCTTGGTGATCTGCAGATACGGCCGCGAGACGAGCGGCGTGGTGATCGTGATGCGCAGTCCGCCCGGTACGTACGGCCCGATCAGCATCAGCGCTGTCAGGAACTGGCTGCTGATGTCACCGGGGACCTGGAGGCGCTCGTTGGCGCGCAACGGCCCAGAGACCGTGACCGGTAAGTGTCCCCGACGCTCCCCCGCAATCGTCGCTCCGAGCGCCGCCAGCGCATCGTGCAGCGGCGCCATCGGTCGGGCGCGCAGTGGCGGCGCACCGTCGATCACGTAGGGGCCGGCGCCCAGCGCGGCGAGGGCCGTGACGAAGCGAGACGTGGTGCCCGCCAATCGGGTGGGGAGGACGCGGGGTCCAGATGGCAGCACGCCTCCCTTGCCCGAGACCGTGGTGCTGCCGGTCGAGCGCTCGATGCCGACGCCCAACACGTGGAGACAGGTCAGCATGGCCTCGGTGTCGTCACCGTCGGGAAGGTTGTGGAACGTCGACGATCCATCGGCCAGCGCGGCACAGATCAACGCCCGATTGGCGATGCTCTTGGATCCGGGGACCGCCACGACCGCGTCGATCGGGTGGAGCACAGGCTCCACGACGTAGGTGGCCACTCAGGCCAGCCGCTGCACTGCCGGGCGGTAGCCACGGGCCAGCAGGCCACCTCGGTACAAGTCGGCCGTGGCCACGTCGACCAGCACCACGGCCACGCCACGATTGCCCTCGACACTGTGCACCACCTCGAAGCTGGCGATGTTCACGCCGAGCTCGGCAGCGAGGGTGAACACCTCTGCGGCGGCACCGGGGCGGTCCGGGATCGGAATGCGCACCTCGGCCAATTCGCTCGGCTGGTTGACCCGGCTCGGAAGATTGGTCCGAGCGTCACGGGCATGTTGCAAGCGGTCGAACAAGGCGACGCGGTCGTCGCGGTCGACGACGTCGCGCATCGAGGCAAGACCGTCGATCAGACCGTCGAGGGCCGAGAGGATGGCGGGGCGGTTCTCGGCGCAGATGTCGAGCCAGATCGCCGGATGGCCGGATGCGATTCGAGTCATGTCACGAAACCCTCCGGCGGCCAGTCGCAGGAGCGCAGCGTGCTCTTCTGCCCGATCGCTGGCGAGGCCCATCAGGGTCGCTGCGGCGAGGTGCGGAACATGACTGATGACGGCAACGACCTGGTCGTGACGGTCAGCGGGTAGGGCGACCACGTCGGCGCCCAACTCAGCGACGATCGCCGCGACCTGGCTGAAGGTGCTGTCCGCAGTGGTCGACGAGGGCGTCAGGACCCACACCGCACCCTCGAACATCGACGCATCCGCGCCGTCGAAGCCCTCCAACTCGCTGCCGGCCATCGGATGGCCTCCGACGAAACGCGGGTCGTCGATCGCTGCGGTGATGCCGCTCTTGACGCTGCCGACATCGGTGACCAGACCGGTGGACTCGGCCAGGACACGCTTCACCTGATCGACGATCGACAGCACCGGTGTGGCGACGAAGGTGATGTCTGCGTCGGCGTCGAAACCGCCGACGTCGATCGCTCCCATCGTCAGTGCCCGTTCGACACGCGCCGGGTCGAGGTCGTCGCCTGTCACGTGCCAGCCGTGGTCGCGCAGCGCCAGCGCGATGGATCCACCCATCAGGCCGAGACCAGCCACGTTGGCACGTCGAGTCGCATTCACGGGCGGTCAGCGTAGCTGCGAGCCGGCTGAGCCGACGCTCTCGATCAGCTCCTTGACCTCACTGATGGTGAGTGCCCGCCACGCTCCGGGGCCGAGGGTTGCGTCGCGCAGCGTGCCAATGCGCACACGCACCAGCCGACCGACCGGATGCCCGATCGCTTCGCACATTCGACGGATCTGCCGGTTGCGACCCTCATGGATCGTCAGCCGCAGCACGCCCGGACTGGGCTGCGACACCTTGGCGGGCGCCGTCATTCCATCGTCCAGCTCGACACCTTCGCGGAGCTGTCGAAGTTTGCCCTGGGCAACGGTGCCCGCATCGACTTCGACGAGGTACTCCTTCTCGACGCCGTGGCTCGGATGGGTCAGGCGCTGCGCCAGATCGCCGTCATTGGTCAACAGCAGCAACCCTTCCGTGTCGATGTCGAGCCGTCCGACGGGGTACACCCGCGGCTCGTCCGGCACCAGTTCCACCACCGTCGGCCGTCCGTGCGTGTCGCTGGAGGTGGTGACGATGCCCGCAGGCTTGTTGAGCAGGTAGTAGACGAGGCCGGGCTTCACGCCGATGGGAACGCCGTCGACCTCGACGTGGTCGTGGTCGGTGTCGACTCGGCGACCGAGCACGGCTACCTCGCCGTTGACCGTGACGCGTCCGGCGCTGATCAGGTCCTCGCAGACCCGACGACTCCCCCATCCACGGACTGCCAGGACTTTCTGCAGGCGTTCACCCTGTGGAAGTGCTGCGTTCTTTGCGGCCCATTGCTCCCAGAGGGGCGGCTCAAGCTGGGGCATCGGTTGCCGGCGCGTCGATGCGCAGGCCGTACTCGAGGGCCTCGACGACGTCGGCTCCGGGGACGAACTCGGCGATCGGCGGCAGGTCCGACAGCGAGTTCAGGCCAAGCTTCTCCAGGAACGACGGCGTCGTGCCGTACAGGATCGCCTGACCTGGGCCGGCGTCGCGAGCCACCTCGGTGACGTAACCACGAGCCTGCAGCGTGCGCAACACGCCATCGGGATCGACCCCACGGATCGAGGCGATCTGCCCGCGGGACAACGGTTGCTTGTAGGCGACGATGGCCAGCGTCTCCAGCGCCGCGGCGCTCATGCGCGCTCGTTGCCCGTCGAGCAGGAATCGCTCCACGTACGGCGCCAACTCAGCGTGCGACTGGTAGCGGTAGCCGCCGGCCACCTTGACGAGCTGAAAGCCGTGCCCGGCCTCGTCGTAGGCGGACGCCAACTCGGTGCACAGCCGCTCGATCACCACAGTCGGTTGCTCGAGCAGCTGCGCCAGCAGGTCCGGTGCAACGGGCTCAACGGCGACCATGACGATCGCCTCGATCGCCCGCACGGTCTCACTGTCGAAGTCACTCATCGTCTGTCTCAGCCTTCGTAGTCGTCGATCGCGATCGAGCCGGCGGCCACGGGCTCGAGCCCGCCCGTCCAGAGCACATCGATCTCGCCGAACTGCTCGCCTTGGTCGAGCTCGATCACGCCCTGCTTGAACAGTTCCAGCAGAGCGAGGAACCGCACGATCACCTCGAGCCGCTCGACCAGGCCGCTGGTCAACCGGCGGAACGAGATGCGACCCACGCGGGGAAGCTCGTCGACCAGTTCGGCCACCGCGTCGGCCACGCTGGCCCGCACCGGGGCAACGTGGAACAGGTCGATCCGCGGCACCGGCTTGGGGGTCACCGCACGCTGGTAGGCCGCCAGCAGCCGCTTGCCGGTCACGCCCTCCAGCAGGTCGGGCATCAACTCGTCGAAGCGCTCGTCCGGCCCAGCAGTGCGCGGGAAGCTGCGATCGGCCTCGTCGGCCAACCGGTTGAACACGCCGGCCACGTCCTTGAACGTCTTGCATTCCAGCAGCCGCGCCAGCAGCAGGTCACGCTCTTCCCAGAGGGCCAGTTCGTCATCGAGATCGACGTCGTCGCGACCCGGCAGCAAACGGCGCGCCTTCAGCTCGACCAGCGTCGCGGCAATGAGCAGGAACTCGGTGGCGATGTCGAGATCGACGACCTGCAGGCGCTCGATCTCGGCCAGATAGGCGTCGACGATCCGGCTCAAGGAGACTTCGTAGATATCGACCTGTTCTCTGAGGATCAGATGCAACAACAGGTCGAATGGCCCCTCGAAGACGGGGGTTGCCACCGCAAATGCCATACGGGTTCAGGCTAGCTCGCCACTAGCCTGGCGCGCCGTGACCCGCGTGCTCTC
>JANMNE010000108.1:0-3378 GCA_031373785.1 Ilumatobacteraceae bacterium | reverse complement strand
GGGCTCCGTGCCTTCTTCCGATCGGCGGGAAGCGACCCTGCCGACCCGCCGACGCCGGTGTTGTTCACGACGTCGAGAGCGCTACGGACGGCGCAGGCATTCCGGATCGCCGAGTGGGAGTTACGCCCGAAGATCGCAGGTCTGAGCAGGCATGATGCGGCGGTTCTAGCCGATCACTTCGACGAGATCGCTCACGCGGCCGATCGACTCGTCGACATCAGCCAGATCATGCGCGGACGAACCGTGATTGACGGCGAGCCGCTGCGCACCGTGGTCCGCCACGCAGCTGCTTCGGCTGCGGTCGTCGCCGGGACGATGGCGCCGGTGCGACTCGTCGCGTTGCTGTCGTCACTCGCGCTCCTCGGCGCGGCAACTGCCCTGCTGGCCCGCGAACGCCAACGCGAACTTCGATTGCGACTGCTCAAGGGCCAGTCGCCCTGGTCGCTCGGGTTCCGGGTGGCGCGAAGCGCCAGCAGCGCAGTGATTGCCGGAACGCTGTTCGGCTCGCTCATCGCGCTCGCTGCCGTCCGCTATCTCGGTCCGGCACCCGAATTGGAGACTGCGGCGATCAGGTCAGCCGTGCTCTACACGGTGCTGGGATCGATCGTGGCATTCGTCGCCATCGCGTGCGTTGCTGCAGCACGGTCGCGAACCTTCGTCGACGGTCGGCGGCGACGTCGATCGTGGGCTCGGTTCGTTCCGTGGGAAGTGATCCCGGTCGCAGGTGCTCTTGCGTGTTTCGCCCGGCTGGATCGCATCGGCGGCATCCAGCAGGTCGGCGCCGTCGCCCGCCACGCCGACTTCTGGGCACAGTGCTTCCCGCTGCTGGCGATCATCGCGCCCTTGGCAGTGCTGGCACGGCCGAGCGTCGCGCTCCTGCGCCGGTGGCGTCTCGCCGGAGCGCGGCTTCCGCCATCGATGCTCACGGGGCTCCGCCGGTCGTTGGCCGAGCCGGGCGTCACCAGCGCAGTGCTGCTGGCCACCGCCCTGGCCGCCGGGTCGTTCACGGTTGCTCGACTCCTGACCGATAGCACGTCGGTGCTGCTTTCGGAAAAGGCCGCCGTCTACCTCGGCAGCGATCTGACGATGACGACCCGCGACATCACCACACTCCCGCCACCGTTCGATGCAAACGGAACCATCGTGGCCCGCTCGCAAGGCCACAGCGGTTCGCAGTCCGTCGACCTGTTGGGGATCGACCGGACCACGTTCGCCCGTGCCGTCCACTGGCGCAACGACGCCGCTGACCAGTCGCTCAACTCCTTGCTCGACGCTCTTGCTCAGACATCGTCGGGCGGCGCGCTTGCGGCCATTGTGGTCGGCGGCACGTTGCCCGATACGCACCTCGAGAGCCTCGTCCGCCGGCCGATGGAGATCGACCCGGTTGGTTCCGCCCGATGGTTCCCCGGCTACCGGAACGGCGCGATCTTGGTCGTGGTCGACAAGGCGTTGCTCGTCTCGTCCGGCTTCCCGACGTCGTCGGAGATCTTGTTGCGCGACCCGCCACCTGACGCCTTCGCCCAACTGTCGAACCAGGGCATCCTGGTTCGCACGCCGCACGATGAGACCCTGGTGTTCAACGTGACCAGCTTTCTGACGGTCCGCTGGGCGTACGCCACGCTGTCGATCCTCGGCGTGCTGATCGGAATCGTCGTCCTCCTCGCCCAACTGCTCGTGCTCGACGCTCGACGCCAGACCCGCCAGGCGGCACACGTGTTGACCACGCGCATGGGTCTCACGTCGCGCGGCGAGGCAATCGGATTGGTGGCCGAACTCGGCCCTGCGCTTGCCGTGGGCGCCGCGCTGGGGGTGCTGATCGGCTGGCTGGTGACCCGGATCTCGATCGCCCGGCTGGACTCCTTGAGACACCTCGCGCCACCGGCTCGCGTCGTCGCTCATCTTGCGGCGGGCGTGCCGGTGCTCGTCGGCGTTCTCGGGTCGCTCGTGGTGTTGGTCTCGGTCGGCTTCGTGATGATCAAGCGGACGCGCGCCATGGAGGTGATGCGTGGAACTGCCTGACAAGATCGTGCTGAGCCTGGGCGACGATCGGCTCGCCGCCGATGTGCGCACGGTGGTTCGACGCTTCCCCGTCGAAGGCGACCTCGTCACCGCCCTCTACCGTGTCGACCTCGAGATCCCTGTTGGCGGGATGACCGTGGTCGCCGGGCCATCAGGCTCGGGGAAATCGACGTTGCTGAGCCTGTTGTCGTGCATGCAGCGACCCGACGAGGGCAGCGTGAAGATCGGCGATACCGACGTCGTGATGCTCGGTCGCCGCGACCGTCGTGAACTTCGTCGCGACCGGCTGGGGATCGTGTTGCCACAACCGAGCGAGAACCTGCTCGACCAACTCGACGCAATCCACAACGTGCAGTGGGCCGCCGCGCAACGACGTGGACGTCCGACGGTCAGCAGCGATGAGGAGCTCGACGCGCTGCTCGCCTCGGTCGGCCTCGCCGCCCTCCGTGATCGTCGCGTGCGTGAGCTCTCTGGCGGTGAGCAACAGCGCCTTGCTGTTGCGTGTGCACTGGCCGGCCAACCCGAACTGGTCATCCTCGACGAGCCGACGGCGTCACTCGACCGGACCAACGCTCAATCGCTGGTGGAAGTGTTGGCCGGTGTCGCGTCACGGGGAGCCACGCTGGTGGTCGCCACACACGATCGGCTCGTCATCGAGGCGGGCGATGCGATCGCCGAGCTCGACCACGGGCGGCGAGTCCGATGACCACCACACCGGTGCTGCTGGCCGAGGCGACCGACCTCGCCAAACACTGGGACGACAACGCCGGACTGAAGCCCTTCTCGTTCACGCTCTCGTCGAGCGAATTGGTGGTGGTGCGCGGCAGATCCGGCAGCGGCAAGTCGACGCTGCTGTCGCTGCTGGCCGGGTGGATCGGTCCCGATGGCGGCACGCTGGTTCGATGTGGCCCGTGGGGTGAGAGCGGTGCAGATCGCACGTGGCAGGGCACCGCGGTCCTGCCCCAGGTGATCGCGACGATCGCCGAACTGACGATGACCGAGAACGTCGCGTTGCCGTTGCGACTGTCGGGCGTCGCTCGCCTGACGGCGAACGAACGAAGTCGCCACATGCTCGAACGGCTCGGGCTCGCCGACGAGGTCGATCGAGCCGCGTCCGACACGTCACTCGGTCAGCAACAGCGAATGGCGTTGGCTCGCGCCGCGATCATCGAACCGATCGTGCTGCTGGCCGACGAGCCGACGAGCCATCAAGACGCCGGCCACATCGTCACCGTGCTCGAACTGTTGCGATCGATGGTCAGCGACGGCACCTGCATCGTCGTTGCCAGCCACGACGCGGCCGTCGCCGACATCGCCGATCGAATCCTCGACCTCGACCGCTGACGCCGGTCAGACGCC
>JANMNE010000092.1:0-11284 GCA_031373785.1 Ilumatobacteraceae bacterium | reverse complement strand
ACTCGTCGAAACTCGCGCCGCTGTCGCTCAGAACGTTCGGGACCAGCAGGGGCTCGCCCGTTGGATCCTGCCGGGGTCCGCGTCGGCCCATACCCTTCTATACACGCATCACCCAAGCTCGACCGGTACATGGCCTCGGGATCGCTATCACGCCACGGATGGCAAAAATCGCGCCCGACTCACCGCATTGGGATCGATATCACGCTTTGGATGGCAAGAATCGCGCCCAACAACACCCGACTTGGCGGGCGGCTGAAGCGCTGCTAGCCGCAGAGGTAGGGGGCGAGCAGGGCGAAGGTGTCGGGCGCGTATGGCGTGAGCTGGACTCGTTCGATGCCGCGTGACTCGAGTGCCAGGAGGGCGTCGGCGACGCTGGCGGGAGAGCCGATGAAGCTGCTCATCCACGAATCGCCGAGCATCTCGGCCAGCTGCGCGAGCCGAGGGTGGTCGCCGACGCCGACCTGCAGGAACATGCCGAGGGGGACGTCGGGCCGCACGGCGCGAACCTGCTCGACGAGCGAGTCGAGATGGGCCTCGTCGATCAACGAGAACGCTGCGTAGTCGAGTTCGCCGCCGCGGGTCGCCGGGCTCGACACCTTCAACTCGACGCGATCGACCAGTGGAGCGACTTCGCGGATCGAGCGCGGTCCGCCGAGCGATGCGACCAACGGCGGCGGTGGCACGTCGGGACCGAGGATGTCGACGTCGACGCCGTAGTACTCGCCGTGGAACGTGCAGTGACGCGTGCGCAGGAGGTCGCGGGCGATCGTGATCGCTTCGATGTAGCGACTGACCCGCTCGCCCGGCGGCGGATACCGATGCCCGATCTGTTCGATCTCGGCCCGCACCCACCCGGCACCGAGCCCGGCCTCGAAACGGCCGCCAGACGCCTGCTGCATGGTCATGGCCGCTTGGGCGAACTCGACCGGCGAGCGGAGCAGGTTGTTGGCGAACGACGACGTGAGCGTGACGCGCGACGTCGATGCGGCCATGGCGCCGAGCGACACCCACAGGTGCGGATAGGCGCGCTCGCGGTGCCAGAGGTGGTCGGCCACGGCAATGCCGTACCAACCCTCGGCTTCCCGGGCCCGGGCCCAGGTCGCCGGATCGATGGCGATCTCCACGTAGTTGGGAACGAACTGCAGCGTCATTGCAGGAGCCCGGCTCGAAGGCGCTCGATCGCTGCGGCAGACACGCCGATGCCGCCTGGCCAGCCGTCGAGCGAGCCGAACTCCTCGGCGGCTTGGCTGGCCAGCAGGCGCATGGACTCACGCGGTGCCGTCCACAAGAACTCCGGCGAGCGGGCCACCGGCGGATCGCCGGTGACGGGCGATTCCAGCATCGCCGCGCGGCGGCGCCGGCTCGGGCCGTCGGATCGGGTGAAGTCGTCGGCGATGTAATCGAGCGACACCCCGATTGCGGCCTGGATCAACGCCACGACAAGCCCGGTGCGATCCTTGCCGGCGGTGCAGTGCACGAGCACCGGCCCGGTGGCGACGTGATCGGCGACGATCTCGATCGCCCGCACGAGCTGTGGCTGGCACCGACCGATCAGGTCGATGTACATGTTGGTGAGATCGACCGGTTCTTCCAGCCGCGGCGGCTGGTTGTAGTCGATCATCTGGTCGACGAGCTCGATGTGGTGGGTCACCTCGTCGGCGGCGAACCCCAGTGATATCTCGACGAACCGCTTCTGACGGAGGTCGACCACGCAGGTCAGTCCGAGGGCGTCGACCGTGGCACGACCATCGGGGGTCAGTCGTTCCGGGGCGTCGCCGCGATACAGCACCCCGTGTCGCATGGTCATGCCGGAGGCCGTGGACCAACCGCCGGCGTCGCGAAAGTTGAAGCAGCCCTCGATCTCGAGAACGGAGGTCGTCACACGGACCTACATCACATCCATTTGCAGGCGGTGGTGTCTGACCTTCGGACCGGCGATCCAGTTGCACATCTGCGGATCGGCGACGTAGACGTCGCCTTCGATCCAGGCGCCGTTGGGTTGGAACAGGCCGCTGCGGTCGCCTTCGGTGACGCGTACGTTGCCGTTGCCGTCCTGCTCGTAGAGGGCCTTGCCGAACGGGTGTCGTTGCCCGAGCATCTCAGCCCTCCACCCATTCGCCGAGGACCTGGTGGACCCAACGGACCTTGCTCTCCTGGTAGTTGGCCAGCGTGATCCCAGGCTTCTTGGTCTGCTCGAGACCCTTCTGCACCTTGGGCATGTTGAAGTTGTCCTGCTCGAAGATCTTGGCGAGCATGCCGAGCTCGGGTGCCATCGTCCACGAGTCGTCGGGGTTGAGGAACGTGGTCTTGGCGGGCATCGGCCGTTCGCCTTTGAACGGAGCGAGCAGGAAGACCTCCATGATCGCCTCGCGGTGGTTGTCGCCGTTCGGCCGGAAGCGGTACACGATGCGGTTGTAGGCACCCCACGGATGGAAGTTGGGGAAGAGGGTGTAATCGATGTTGTCGATGAACTCGGCATCCGACCAGGTGTCGACGCCATCGCCAACAACACCTCTCCATCGTTCTCGGGCGGCCACCGCGGAGGCGTGACGCGCCGTGTCGCCCTCGGCGACGACGACGAGGTCGCCGTCCTCGTCGACGCGGGTATCGACCATGTAGTCGATGATGTCCTTGTCGGTCGGCACCCAATCGAGCAACGGGCTGGCGATGCCGCCGGGGGTGATGACGCGGGCGAAGTTGTCCCAGATGTCGACCTGGCTGTTGGTGTCGCCGAGGTACGGCATGGCCTGCGGGTGCGTCGCGTTGACGTGGTACGACTCGCTGAACGCTTCTTGCGTGATCTTCCAGTTGGCGCGGATCACCTTGGAGACGTGGCCCTGCACGTATCGGTTGGCGAGGTCCCAACGCTCGAAGTGCGTGGCCAGATCACCGATGTGCTCGCTCAGTGGCGCGCAGTCGGGATCGGGGTTGATGAACACGAACCCCGCCCAGGTACCGACCTTGACCTCGGGCAGGCTGAAGGCATCGTCGGTGACGTGATCGAAATCCCACCGTGCCGGCACATCGGCAAGTGCGCCGTCGAGCGTCCAGGCGAAGCCGTGGTACGGGCAGCGGAGCTCGTCGCAGCGGCCGGCGTAGTCCTTCAATTGGCGGCCACGGTGCAGGCAGGCGTTGTAGTACGCCTTGATCTCGTCGGGTGCCGTCCGCATGACGATGAACGACAGGTTGGCGATGTCGTAGACGATGTAACTGCCGACGTAGGGAATGTGCTCTTCGCGGCAGGCGAACTGCCACACCCGCTTCCACAGCCGCTCGACCTCGCGCTCGTGCCACTCGCGGGTGGTGTAGCGCTCGATCGAGATGTCGTCGCTGCCGAGGTACTTGGGGGATTCCATGCGCAGCACCTTGGGCACCTCGTGGGTGTCGGTGTCGAGCAACTCCTGATACGTGATCCCCGGGGACCGAGCGTCTGTGGCCATGGAATTTCTCCTCACTGATCTCTGCCGCGACCGTAGTCCGTCCGGCCTCAGAAATTTACTTTGAAGTAATAACAATTTCCGAGCTGGTGAGCGATTTGAGGCGCGCTCCCTTGTCGTGGAAGTCGGCCTCGTAGCACACGCGGTCGCCGTCGAAACGGAGGAACGACATGGCCCCGACGGACCAACGCCGGCCGACGTATTCTGCACCGAACGTGGCGGGGTCGATCACGCCGGCGCTCATCACGTAGTGGACGGCGAGGCCGTCGTCGTTCGACCAGAACTCGTCGGGCGCCAGCGTCAGCTTGTCGCAACGCGACAGCCCTCTGGCGAAGAAGGCGCGGATCGCTGGCCACCCGTCGAACTGGCCACTGGCCACGTCGAACAGTGTTGCATCGGGGGTGAAGTACGGCTCGGGGGCATCGGGGTCGCCGGAGCTCCAGCCGGCGAACACGCTGCGGGCGATCTCGATCTGCTTGGCAGTGGTGGTCATCTCTGGCACCGTAGTTCCGCTTGTGTCTGTTCGTTCCGGTGGTCAACACTGACGGGATGAACGCAGACGAGAAGGCCATCATCGATCTCACCATCGCGTATACGTGGGCGCTCGATACGAAGCAGTTCGACGAACTGCGCAACGTGTTCACACCCGATGCCACGGCCATGCTGCACGGTGTCGCCTGCGACGATGCCGAGGCCATCATCACTCGGATCTCCGGTTCGTTGACACGGCTCGATGTCACCCAGCACCTGATCGGCAACCACCAGGTTCGCATCGACGGTGATACCGCCACGTGCCGTTGTCAGTTGCAGAGCCAACATCTCAAACTTGGCACAGAAGGCGGCGAGACATACGTCATCGGTGGTACGTACGACGACCGTCTGGTTCGCACGGCGGATGGGTGGAGGATCAGTCATCGGACGATGGCCGAGTCGTGGCACGCGGGGAACCGCGCCGTGGTGAGGCCGCCCTCGTAAGGTCGAGGGAGGGCCGCGTCGCGATCAGGCCGGCGGCGCGGTGCCCTCGACGAGCGCGTCGATCCAGCGATGAATGTTCTGGTTGCCGCGCTCGTTGCGACCGAACCGGAAGTGGTCGTCGGCGATCGCCGGCAGTGCGGCGGTGATCTGCATCACGGTGCTGAAGTCCTCGTCGGCGGTCACGGCTGCGTACGTCACTCGCTTGCGCTCGGCTTCCGCCATCATCTCCTCGGTCACCAGCGGCTCCCGGAAGTACTGGTACTGAGTGACGATCGACGTGCTCGCAGTGGCGCCGGGCAGGATGCGGCTGACCATCAGGCTGGTGTTCGGCTGGCCGGAAATGGAGACGTTGGGGAAGACGTAGTGCACGAGGCTCATCGCCAGGTTGAGCTGCCACTCCTCGGCGGGTTGCTCGCGCATCGTCGGCAGCGGCTTGTTGGCGAATCCGAGGCGCACATGGGGTCCGTACAGGTCGTAGGTGTTGCGGTTCGTGATCGACTTGGTACCGATGGTGTTGCGGTGCAGGAAGCCGAGGTGGTAGCCGTCGACGTACCCGTCCGCGGTCGCCTTCCAGTTGCCACTGTCGAGCATGGTCTCCACGTCGTGGCGGTGCAGCTTCTCCAGTTGCAGGTAGGCGAGTGACGAGGCCATGTCACCGAGCCATTCGTCGACGTCGAACGTCAATCCCGCGGTCAAGACTGCGAACACTGCGCCGCTGCGCTCCGCTGTGGGCAGCTCCACCAACCCGGTCACGTCGATGCCCTCGAACGCGCCGCGATCGGTGTTGCCGACCAGCACGCCCTTCGTGTCGTACACCCAGAAGTGGTACGGGCAGGTGAACCGTCGGGTGTGCCCGAAGCAGCCGTCGGCAACTGCTGCACCGCGGTGCCGGCAGACGTTGAGGAAGGTGCGAGCAACGCCGTCGTCGCCGCGCACCACGAGGATCGGGCGTTCCGCGATCACGAGCGTGGTGTAGTCGCCCGCACTCGGGATGTCGCACGACAGCGCGACCAGCAACGGGCTGCGGCGGAAGATCTGTTCGAGCTCGGCTTGGAATCGGTCCTCGTCGCGGTAGCGCGCCACGGGCACGTTCAGCATCGATTCGCCGTAGTCGCCGTGGTCGCTGTCGACGTTGGCGAGCAACCGCTGGGCGACATCGGTAAGCGGTGTCGCAGTCATGGCGAGCCTCCTCAGTTCTTTTGACGTTCAACTAATTCTAGTCAATGGGTACCGGGTTCGATCCAGCCCACGCCTTGGCTGCCGGAGAGGCGACCCAGGCGATGGCATTGGCGAGCAGGCGACGGTAGGCAGGGAGCGCGAACGTCGTTGCGGTGTCGCCCGGCTGGATGTACACGATCGGGCTGCGGCCGCCGACGGTGGCCCAAGCAATGAGGTTGCTCGGCTGCGGATGGCCGACCGACTTCGGCGCAGCCTCTTCGCCCACGATCACGTGCTCGTACGTGGAGACGAACCGGCCCGGATCGAAGTCGGCATCCGACCGCATCAGGGGTACCACCCGGTCCTCGAAGATCGGGCAGCAGTACAACTCGTCGGTGAACGTGAAGTCATCGACCCCCTCGCACACCGGGTGGGTGGGGTTGACGACGATGGCCGAGTACGTGTCGATGCACGTGCCTGACGACGGCCAGTCGTCTCCGTAGAGCGGCCCGGGGGCGTAGTTGAAGCGCCCCCCGATCGCCGTCGCCCACCCGTCCCACGCCGGCCACCCGGCGAGCGCGTGGTGCGTGATCACCAGGCCTTGTCCACTGTCGAGCAGCGATGTGATGGCTCGCTTCTGCTCGTCGGTCGGGCCGATTGGTCGGGGCGGTTCGCCACGCTTCAGGTGCAGGCCCGGGATGTCGTGACAGACGATTGCATCCCACTGACCCGAGAGCCGGCCGTCGAACCAGTGCTGTGCGGAAGGTTGCACGGCGTGGGCCCAGGCCCAGCCTCGCGGCTCGCAGATGTCGGTGAACATCGTGCGGAACGCGTCGAGGTCGAAGCTGTGCCCGCCGGTGACGGCCAGCACTCGACACGGTTCCATGACGCCAATCACAGTACATTCGGCATCGATGGGGGTATCGGTCGAGGATCGCTTGAACATCGCCGAGACGATGGCGCGTTTCGCTGCGGGCATCGACACGCGCGATTGGATCCTGTATCGGTCGGTGTTCACCGAGCACATCGATGTCGACTACCGCTCGTGGCGCCTCGAGTCGTATGGCCCGATGGCCGCGGATGCATGGGTCGCGCGCGGCACCCGACTGTTTCCGGGCTTCGATGCGACGCAGCACTCGTTGAGCAACCTTCGGTTCGAGATCGAAGGAGACACCGCGACGTGCCACGCCTATGTACGCGCCGATCACTACCTGGTCAACAACTTCGGCGACTCGATGTTCACCATCGGCGGCATCTACTCCGATCGGTTGGTCCGCACCGAGTCGGGTTGGCTCATCTCGGGCAAGACGCTGAACGTTCTGTGGAGCCAGGGCAACAAGCACATCATGACGCTGGCGGCCGAACGCGCCGCCGAGCGCACCTAGTCAGGAGCAACGAATGTCTCGAGCAGGGTTGGCCTCCGCTGCACGCAGCGTGGACGAAGTCAAGCAGGTGGTCGCCAGCTTGACCGACGACGAATGGTCGATGCCCAGCGGTTGCCAGGGCTGGACCGTGAAGGACCTCGTGGCCCACATGAGCTCCAACTTCAAAGAGGTCGTCGAGCCGTCGCCTCCACCGCCGGAACCCGTCGCCCTTCCTGCCGAACGGCTGATGGACCTGCTCGTCGAGCCACGCAAGGACTGGTCGAACGCCGATGTCCGTGACGAGTACCTGAAGTTCTGCGACGGTGCGGTCGGGGTGCTGACCGCATTGCAGGACGAGCCGCTGTCGTCGACGGTGATCCCCCTCGCCGACCTCGGCCACTATCCGATGAACCAACTCGCCGATGCGTTTGCCTTCGACCACTACTGCCATTTGCGCATCGATCTCCTGCAACCCACCGGCCCGATCGTGCGTTCATTGCCGGCGCCGGATGATGACCTCGTTGCGCCGGCCGTCGGGTGGATGCTGACGGGGATCCCGCAGATGCAGCCGGGGTTGGAGACGGACTTGACCGGTTCGATTCGCCTCGTGCTGATCGGAACGGGTGGCGGCTCGTGGAGGATCGCCCGAGTGGGCGATGCGATCGGGGTGACCGCCGACGACAGCCCTGCCGATGTCACCGTCACCTCGAGTGCCCACGACTTCGTGCTTTGGGGCACCAAGCGCACGCCGTGGCGCGACGCCTGCACCGTGGAGGGCGACGCCGCCGTCGCCGAGACCTTCCTCGACGCCCTCAACATCGTGTGAGTTCGACAGCCAGGTGAGATGAGTGGGTACATCTGAACGCCGGGCGCGGGAATCGGCGCTACCAGGGTTGCCCTCGACCGCATGATCAGATAATCTGACTTGGTGACAGAGGTGACCGCCACAGAGGCGTCGAGGCGATTCGCTGACCTGCTCGACGGGGTCGAGCATCGCGGTGAGCACTACACGATCGTGCGTCGTGGCCGGGTCATCGCTCAGCTCGAACCGGCCATCGCCACGTCTGGTGCCCAGACCAAGGCGCTCCTGCGTCGCCACCGAGTGGATCGACGGTGGGCCGACGAGGTCAGCGCTCTGCGTAAGGACCTGACGGTACAGGAGCGGTTCTGACGCTGCTGCTGCTCGACACCAACGTCCTCATCGATGACGAGCGATCGGCTCTCGACTTGGACGCGCTCATCGCCGATGATGACGAACCCGCCGTCGCTGCGATCACGATCGCTGAACTTGGCGTGGGTGTCGAGATGGCCTCGGGAAAGCGCCGGCAACTGCGGAGGGCGTTCCTCGACGACGTCGTCGACACGCTTCCGATCATCGGCTATGACCTCGACGTGGCGCGTGCCCACACGCAGTTGCTCGTGGCAGTCCACAGGGCAGGTCGACCCCGCGGCGCCCACGACCTCATCATCTCGGCGACAGCGCTCGCCACCGGCCGTGTCGTCGTGACCTCCGACGGAACCGGCTTCGATGACCTACCCGGCGTGGTAGTGCGACGACCCAGCTGACGAACCGTGACATCGGTTGAGTTCGGCGAGGTTCAGAAGGCGACGCGTTGGGTGAAGCCGCCGTCGACGACGATGTTCTGGCCGTTGACCCACGACGACATCGGGCTGGCCAGGAAGGCGACCACGTTGGCGACCTCGTCGGGTCGACCCAGGCGCCCGGCGGGATGCTGGTCGACGTGCCGGGTGTAGTAGTCGGGCATCCGGTCCTTGATCCGCTCCCACGAACCACCGTCGATGTAGACCGGGCCGGGTGACACGACGTTGGCGCGAGTGCCTTCGGCGTACGTCTCTTTGGCCAGGTGGGAGATGTAGTTGATCAGCCCGGCCTTCATCGCCCCGTAGCTGTAGCCGCCACCGGGGAAGTGGTGGTACTCGATCGAAGCGCTGGTGCCGAGTTGCACGATGCTGCCGCTGCCGGCAGCGCGGAGATGGGGCAGCGCGGCGTCGATCACCGCCACCGTGCCGAGCACGTCGACCTCGAAGCTGCGCCGCCAACCTTCGATGCTCGGGGGGATGCCGCCTTTCGCGCTGGTAGTCGTCACGACGACGTCGAGGCTGCCCAGCCGACCCGCCGAATCGTCGACCCAGGCCGTGACTGCAGCAGGATCCTCGACATCGACGGCGGTGCCGATCACGCCATTGCCGAGCGCGGCGGCCGCCTCGGCCACGCCCTCCGGGTTGCGCGCGCAGAACGCAACCTGCATCCCTTCGGCGACCAGTCGCTCGACGATGAACCGGCCGATGCCACGCGAGGCGCCGGTGACGATTGCGTTCTTGCCTGCGAGTGCGAGGTCCATCTGCTTGTCTCCAGAGTTCGGTGCCGAGTTAGGAAGGTTCGGGCGTTCGGAACGTAACATCGACTTCGACGCGGCGCCATCGAAGCCGTGTCATCCCCCGCAATGAGGAGACCATCGGTGCCCGAAGTCATCGACACGACTGACCAACGTCGTCAGCTCATCAACACCAGCGGCGACGAGCCGCATCTGGTCGGGAGCGCGTGCAGCGACTGCGATACGCAGACGTTCCCCGCGCAGTCGGGGTGTCCTCGATGCGGCAGCAATGCCGTCAGCGAGGTGCCGCTGCCGCGGACCGGGTCGGTGTGGACGTGGACGGTCCAGCGATTCGCTCCCAAGGCGCCGTATCGCGCCGACTCGCCGTACGAACCGTTCGCGCTCGCCTACGTCGACCTCGGCCCGGTCAAGGTCGAGTCACGTCTGCGCGGCAAGCCGATCGATGCGTGGAAGATCGGCGATGCGGTGCGCGTCGTCATCGACGAGAGTGTGACCCCGTTGAGTTTCTGGTTCGAGCCGACCAAGGAGATGCCGTGATGGACGTTGCAATCATTGGAGTCGGGCTGCATCCGTTCGGTCGTTTCGACATCTCCGCACGAGAGATGGCGCTGATCGCCGCCCGGGGCGCGCTCGGCGATGCCAACGTCGAGTGGGCCGACATCGACTTCGCCGCCGGTGGCAGCAAGGACGGCGGTCACGCCGACGCACTGGTGAAAGAGCTCGGGCTCACCGGTACACCGTTCATGAGTGTGTACAACGGCTGCGCGACCGGCGGCTCGTCGCTGCTCGCGGCGGCGAACGCGATCGAGGCGGGCATGGCCGATCTGGCGCTGGCGGTCGGGTTCGACAAGCACGAGCGTGGTGCGTTCGCCACGGACCCGGCCGAGTACGGCATCGGCGAGTGGTACGGCGAGGACGGGATGATGGTCACCACGCAGTTCTTCGGGATGAAGATCCAGCGCTACCTCGCCGACCACGACCTCGACCCACGACTGCTCGCCGAACTGTCCGCCAAGGCGCTGCGCAACGGCGCCCGGAATCCCAACGCCTGGCGGCGCAACGCGCTGAGCGTCGACGCGATCGCCGACGCCGAGATGGTCAACGACCCGCTGACGAAGTACATGTTCTGCAGTCCGAGTGAGGGCGCGGCGGCTGTGGTGCTGGCGTCACCCGACAAGGCCAGGGAGTTGCGCGCCGACCCGGTGTGGCTGCGCGCCGTCGAGTTCCGCACACGCAAGTACGGAACGTTCGAGGTGTTCAGCCCGTCGTTGGCTGCGGAGATCACACCCGGCGCCACGGTCTACGCGGCTGCCGCAGCATTCGAGTCCGCGGGTGTCGGGCCGTCCGACATCGACGTCGCCCAGATCCAAGACACCGAAGCGGGTGCAGAGTTGATGCATCTCGCCGAATGTGGTCTGTGCGAGCACGGCGAGCAGGGTGAGCTGATCATGAGCGGTGCGTTGGAGATCGACGGCCGCCTCCCGGTCAACACCGATGGCGGGTGCATCGCCAACGGCGAACCGATCGGCGCCAGTGGGCTCCGCCAGGTGATCGAATGCGTGCTGCAATTGCAGAACCGCGCCGACGGTCGTCAGGTCCCCAACGATCCCCGCACGGCCTTCACCCAGGTGTACGGCGCGCCGGGGTTGAGTACCTGCACGGTGCTGTCCCGCTAGTTCACGCTGGCCGTTTGTTGAGCTGACTGAACGGGATGTCGCGGTCGACGCGCGGTTCGCCGGGCAGGCCCAGCACCCGCTCGCCGATGATGTTGCGCTGGATCTCGTCACTGCCACCGGCGATGCGATAGCCCGGTGATCCGAGCAGATGCTCGTTCCATCCGTACGTGCCCCACTCGCCGGTGTCGGCGGTCATCGAGGCACCCAGCAGCTGGCCGGCCACCTCGCTGATCAGACGCAGCGTCTCGGTCCACATCAGCTTGCTGATCGACCCTTCCGGCCCGGCGGTGCCGGTGCGGTTGGTCGCTGCGGAGGCG
>JANMNE010000060.1:0-8857 GCA_031373785.1 Ilumatobacteraceae bacterium | reverse complement strand
GGATGTTCGGCGATCACGCTCTCGACTTCAGCGGGATACACGTTGAAGCCGCTGACGATGATGAGATCCTTGGCTCGGTCGACGAGGTACAGATAGCCGTCGTCGTCGGTCACGGCGATGTCGCCGGTGCGGAGCCAACCGTCGTCGGTCAAGACGCGGGCGGTCTGCTGCGGATCATCCAGGTAGCCGAGGAACACGTTGGGTCCCTTCACCCAGATCTCGCCGGCATCGCCCTGCAGCACGTCGTCGCCGTCTTCGTCGACGAGGCGAACGCTCATGCCGTCCAGCACCTTGCCCACCGACCCGACCTTGGTGGGCAACCCTGCGGAGCTCGTGATCACCGGCGAGGCCTCGGTGAGCCCGTAGCCCTCGGCCAGTTGGAGCCCGAACCGTTCCTGTAGCCGACGAATGGCCTCTTCGGGCATCTTCGCCGCGCCGGTGAGGGCCAGGCGAACCGTCGCGAAGCTGTCGGCCGGTGAGCCGTCGAAGTGGCTGAACGTCAGCCACAGCGGCGGGGCGCCAGGGATCACTGTCACCCCGCGCTCACGGATCGTGTCGAGAGCCGTCGACGGGTCGAAGCGCTGCACCAACACGATCGTCGCGCCGACGGACAGGCTGAGGCCCAACATGACGTTGA
Organism: Ilumatobacteraceae bacterium; assembly: GCA_031373785.1. Taxonomy (GTDB): domain Bacteria; phylum Actinomycetota; class Acidimicrobiia; order Acidimicrobiales; family Ilumatobacteraceae; genus JAENVT01. The sequence continues at coordinate 8,220 of JANMNE010000060.1, read as the reverse complement.
GACCGAAGATGTGGAACATCGGTAGCACGCCGTACACGACATCGTCGGAGTTGATGCGGGCCGCGGCCGAGTGGCCCTGATCGATGTTGGCGAGCAGGTTGCCGTGGCTGAGCATGGCCGCGCGTGGCGACCCGGCCGTTCCACTGGTGAAGATCAACACCGCCAGCGCGTCACTGTCGACCTCGACGACGCCGAGCGGGTCGGCGGCGCCGAGATCGTCGAAGCTCACTGCGCCGTCAATGCTTTCCGGTTCGACGGCGATGACGGTGCGCACCGAACGCGCCGCCTCGACTCCGATGCCGTTCCATGCCGGCGCTGCTTTCGGCTCGATCACGATGGCGCGGGCGCCGACGGAGACGATCTGCTGCTCGATCTCGGGCGACGGGCTCTGCGGGTTCATCGGCACGACGACTGCGCCCAACCCGAGCACGGCGAGGTAGGTCTCGACGAAGCAGGTGCCGTTGCCACACAACAGGGCGACACGATCGTCGGCGCCGATGCCGAGCTTGGCCAATCCCCCACGGACGCGGGCCACTCGATCGTTCAACTCGCCGTACGTGGTTTCGATGCCGCGGTTGATGATCGCGACGTGATCGGCTCCGTGTCCCTCGATGATGTGAGCAAGGTTCATCGCGGTTGACAGCGATCTACAGACGAAGCAGCGAGATCACGCCTGCTGTGAGGATCAACAGCAGCAGGAGGGCCAAGGTGAGCGTGGTCGCCGGACGCATGCCGCCAACCTAGCGGGCACGCATCGTGACCGGGCTGGTCATGCCCGGGGCCGGCCCGTCGGCCAGCGGCGTCAGCGTGATCTGGTCGCCGGCGCCGATCCCGAGATCCATCGCTGCCGAGCGCTGATCGAGCACCAGCGCGAGCATCCCGCAGCTGTCGACGACCAGGCCGACCGCACCCGTGGAAACGTCGGCGAACGTGTGCTGGCGCGTAGCGACCCGTTGCGACTCCCCGAACGCGACCTGCACCTGCGGGCCCCAATCGGCGATCTCGTCGGGACCGATGTTGAGCTGGCAGTTGCCGAAGTGGTCGACCCACAGCACCTCGCCGACCAGGCCCTCCGGCTCCTGACGCGAGAGCGGCACCATGCCGGGCAGGAGCGCATCGGCATCGATCATCTCGCCGAGCTCGGTGAGGTCGACACCGTTGCACAGATGCCCGACCACCGGGGCGAAGATGTCGCGCCCGGCGAACGTGGCGCCGTGGGACTGCAGGTGGTACTGGTCGTTGGTCAGGATCACCGCACGCCCCGCGCCGCCGGCCATCGCCACCGCCGGGGCCAGTAGCCCGTTGTCGGGCCCGACGAACACACCATCGCCGTCGGCGACCTCGATCGCGATCGACTTGCGACTGCCGCCGACGCCCGGGTCGACCACCGCGAGGATCACCCCGCTCGGGAGGTACGAAACGCAGCGGGCCAACGCCAGGCTGCCGGCGCGCACATCGAACGGTGCGATCTGATGCGTGAGGTCGATCGTCTGGGCGTGCGGCGCGATGTCGCGGATGACCGCCTTGACCACACCGACGAACTCGTCGATCAACCCGTAGTCGGTCAACAGCGAGACGGTGTCGTAGCGGCGGCCCATGGTCGCTCAACCTAGCGATCGGCCGCCAAAAATCGACAAGGGCCGATGCCAACCCCCCGATGGCACCAGCCCTGTCGGCGCATCCTTGCGGATGCGACTCCGTGTGAGATTCACGCGGCGGTCGTTTGACCTGGACGAAAGGTTAGACACAGCAAGGCCGCTGAGAAAAGAGTCACACCAAGAAATTTCGGACTTGCGTGGTGCAGCGAGCGCTCTTCGTGAGATCGATAGGCTGCCTCGAGTTCGGCTGCCCTGGCGACGAATCTCGGTGATGGCGTTCGCCCTCGTCGGGCTCAACACCTGTGGCAGTGGCAGCGACACGGTCTCGTGCGTGGTCAAAGTGGGCGGCGAGCAGACGAACGTGTCGCTGAACACCAAGCCCGGCTCGTCTGCGGTGGCGTCGGTCGGCGCGTACTCGGTTGCGTTCTCGATCCAGCCCGGGTCACACCTGCGGGCCGAGGCCAAGAACGCGGGTGGGGCGACGCTCTTGACAATCACCACAGGTGGCGTGACCGCGGCGGATCGGCCGGTACGCCCGATGGCCGACTCGACTTCTCCTGCACTCCCTGACCGATCCGGCGTGAGTCCGGTGTCGCGGCTCACGCGCGATGGGACTCACAGCGTGACCTCGACCGGATCGGTGTGAGTCGGGTATCGCGGCTTGCAGCGCGAGCGGACTCACGGCGCTTCGGATCACGGACCGGCAGCGCTCAGTGGGGTTTGCCGAGTTCCTGACTTCGTTCGGTCGCCGCCAGCACGGCTTCCAGGAGAGCCGAGCGTGTGCCGTGCTCTTCGAGCACGCGCAACCCGGCAGCGGTCGTGCCGCCCGGCGACGTCACCATCGCCCGCAGGGCAACCGGGTCGCCGTACTCGTCGAGCATCGCCGCCGAACCCACGAACAGTTGGCGCACCAAGGCGTCGGCGACCGGCCGGGTCAACCCCGCCAGCACGCCGGCATCGATCAACGCCTCGGCGACCAGGAACAGGTACGCGGGCCCGCTGCCGACCAACCCGGTGACGGCGTCGAGCAGGGGCTCCGCCACGCGCACCACCGTGCCGACCACGCCGAGGATGCCCTCGGCCCACTCGAGATCGTCGTCGGTGGCGAACGTGCCACCGCACATCGCCGCGGCGCCCTTCCTCAGCAGGGCCGGCGTGTTGGGAATCGAGCGCACCACGGCGACGCCGTCGCCGCACGCCTGCTGCAAGGTGTCGATCGAAACTCCCGCGGCGATCGACAGGACGCGACGCGCCCCTGCCTTGGCGGCGGCGGTTGCCGCGGTCGAGGCGTCGTACGGCTTGACAGCGATCAACGCCGCATCGCACGCGGGAACCGTTGGAACGATGGCCACGCCGGGGAACATCTCGGTCAGCGCGTCGCGCCGCGCCTCGACGACCTCGACGACGGCGAGATCTCCGGGGGCCCAGCCGCCCGCCACGAGCCCACCGACCAGTGCCGCCCCCATGTTTCCCCCGCCGACCACGGCCAATCGGTAGTTGGTCATGGTCGCAGGCTAATCACATGGCGCCGAAACGGATGGCGCTGCGACATTCCCCGAAGAGCGCCATCCGTCCGGCACACACAGAGATGCACAGTCGGTTCGCCACTGCGGAAATGTGCGTCGAGATGTTCAGCTTGCGAAGTGGCTGGCGAACCCGAGGCGGATCATCGCCGGGAAGGTCTCCTCGGCGTAGGCGTAGATCGACCCGACGACACGGTCGACCTCGTCGGCGCATACGGCGACGAGCGGCAGTTCTCCGCGGAGGAACAGCGCATCTTCGACACCGATCGCGAAGTGGGCGCCGACCAGCTTCTCGTTGCGACGCAGCGCCAACTCGTACACCTGGGCAATGTTCTCCTGCGGTGCCGGCATGACGTACGCCTCGTAGCGCAGCGTGCGTTGCCCGAGTGTGAGCCACACGGTGATGTGCTCCTTCTCGTCGCCGCGCAATCGCACGTACCAACGCAGCGGATCACCGTCGGCGTGGTCGACGGCCTCGACCGCCGGGTTGGCCGCTGCCAGCTCTGCCAGCCAGTGGTCGATCTGTGCGGCGAGCGCCGACACCGCAATGTCGTCGTGCGCATCGCTCACGCGCAGGCCACCAGCTCGCGCACCGTGAGGTCGGTGTAGACACGGCGCAGCCGCGCTGCGGCGAACCCCCACGTGTACTGCCGTGCACGTACTGCGCCGCGCCGGCCCATCTGCGCCGCCAGCTGGGGATGGTCGAGGATCTCGGCGATGTGCTGCGCGTACAGGCTGGGATCTCGCTCGGGCACCAGGAACCCGGTGGAGCCGTGGTCGACCAGCGTCAACAGCCCGCCCACGCCACTGGCGACCACGGGGATGCCACATGCCGACGCCTCCAGTGCGACCAGGCCGAAGCTCTCGCTTCGGCTGGGTACGAGCACGACGTCGGCGGCGCGGTAGTAGGTGCTGAGGATGTGATGCGGCTGGGGTTCGACGAAGCGGACTTGGCCCTCGACACCGAGCTCGGAGATCAAGGACTGCAGGTGCTGCATCTCCATGCCGCCCTCCAGCCCACTGGCGCCACCGACGATCAACAGCAGGGCATCCGGGCGATTCAGCTCGGCGAGCGCCCGCACGGCGACGTCGGGACCCTTCAGCGGCTGGATGCGACCGACGAACAGCAGCACCGGGGAGTCGAGGGGCAGACCGAGTGCATTCCGGGCACCGGCGCGGTCGCCTGGCGCGAAGAAGGCGTGTTCGACGCCGGGGGCGATGATCTCGATCTTGCCGGCGGGCTGGCCGTAGAGCCGCAGGAACTGGCGCTCCTCTTCGGTGCAGCTGACGCAGATCGCGTCGGCACAGCCGATGATCTCGGCTTCGGCTTGCTCGCGCCACTCCGGCTCGAAGTCGCCGCCTTCGGCCTTCACCTTGGCGAGGGTGTGGAACGTGCTGACGAAGGGCAGGTCGAGCTCATGCTTGATGCGGTGCCCGACCAGGCCGCTGAGCCAGTAGTTGGCGTGCAACACGTCGGCAGGCGAGTCGTTCTTGATGTGGTCGATGACCGCGTCGCCGAACTCCTCGAGCACCGATGGAAGCTTCTCTTTGGCCAGGTCGAACGGGCCGGCAGGGACGTGTACGACGCGATGCCCGGGTTCGACTTGCACGACCTCGGGCAAGCCAGGACGTGACGCCCGCGTGTACGTCGTGCACTCGACACCGGCCTGAGCCAGCGCCGAAACCAGCTCGCGCACGTACACGTTCATGCCGCCACTGTCGCCCGAACCCGGCTGGGCAAGGGGCGACGTGTGGAGTGAGATCACTGCGACGCGTTGCACGGAGAGTGAAACACTATCGAACTGATCAACATTCCATTTCAAAGGTCAGGACTTGGAGGCGACGAAGCTCTCGTAGACGTTGAGGAGGGCTTGGCGCTGCTCGGCCGTGAGGTGCTGGTCGGCGGCGATTGCTTCACGCACGCCGACCCGCGGCCGGTCGTCGGGCGAGAGGAAACCAGCGCGCTCGTACAGCGATTCGGCGCTGATCTGCAACGCCTTGGCGATCTGCTGCAAGATGTCGGCCGACGGCTTTCGCAGACCACGCTCGATCTGGGACAGGTACGGGTTGCTGACCCCGGCCAGTTCGGCCAGGCGACGCACGCTCATCTGGGCCACCTCGCGCTGCGACCTGATCAGGTCACCGACGTCGGCGACCCGCTTGTCGAACTCGTCGCGGATCGATGGCACGAGCCGACCTCAGTCGTCGGCGGCGAGCAGGCCGTCGACGTTGGCCTCGCCGTCGCGGTAGCGACGCACCAACTCGGCGCTGAGCTCGTCGATGCGCGTGAACAGCTCACGCCGCTCGTGCGAGCGTGCCTGCTCGAACTCGTGGAGCGCATCTGCGTAACTGACGAGCTCCTCGGCGGTGAGCGACGACAGGTCGTTGTCGCCTGTATGGTCGAGCAACGCGTCGAACTCCTCGGCCAGCGGGTGGCTGCTGAAGTCCTCGGCGGGGCGAGGGGGCCGGGGCGCACCGCCGGTGAGGTGGGTCGACAGGATCGACGGCAACTCGTCGGACAGGCTTTCCGTTCCGCCGTCGATGCGCCGCCGCTTCTCGGCCTGCACCAGATCGAGGCGGGCCTGGGCCAAGCGGCGCACATACGAGACGGCATCGTCGTCGGTCTGCAGCTTGGCGCGAAGGGCGCGCAGCTCGACCAGCGTGAGCTGTCGGGGATCCATTGTCTCAGCCATCAACATCCTCCACTGACCGGCGGTAGGACCGCCACTTCATCACCGGCGCCCACGGGGTCCGTGGGGTCGGCTGCTTCGCCGTTGACCCATACTCTGCACGATGGCAGCACTTGGGCAAATCGATCGCCATATGACGCCGTCGCTGCGGCCAAGATGTCGCCCACCGTTGCGCCGGCGAACTCCGCCCGACCGGTACCGGCGGCTTCTCGAGCCGACGCGAACATGCGCAATGTCGCCATTGCCGCCAGCGTACCGGGCGATACCGTCCCTGGCCGTGAGCGACGCTGTGCACCTCCCCGGGCTCGGTCCCGACGACGAACCGGTCGTTGTGCCCGTCGTGGCGCCGTTCGTCGTCGAAGTCACCCGCTCGACGAGGAGGCGAAAGACCGTCGGAGCCCATCTGGTCGGAGGCGTGCTGCGAATCGCGCTGCCGTCGTGGATGAGCCGGGCCGAGGAAGCGCATTGGATCCGCGAGATGAGCGGGCGGTTCGAGCGCAAGATGTCAGCGGACCGGCTGCGACTCGATGAGCGCGCAGCGACGCTGGCGCGGCGGCACGACCTGCGCGTGCCCGTCACCATCCGATGGGCGAATGACATGCGGTCGAGATGGGGATCGTGCACCCCATCCCAAGGCACGATCCGCATCTCGACTCGATTGGCCACCTTCCCTGACTGGGTCATCGACTACGTGATCGTCCACGAGCTCGCCCACCTCGACGTGCTCGGGCACAACGCCGAGTTCTGGCAGCTCGTGTACCGGTATCCGAAGGCGGAGCGGGCCATTGGCTACCTGATCGCCAAGTCTGGAGACGGCGACGACGTCGATTGATCGGCGGTCCATGGGGCGCGACGCGGCCGCGCCGAGCCGGCAAGCACACCGGCGGCGATCAGGATCGAGATCGCCGAGACCAACGTGGTGACGACGGTGCCTTGGCGGGGTTGCGCGCTGGCGATCGCACCACCGACGGCCAGCAGTGAGATCAGCCGCAATGCCACGCGCCGGCCGTCCAACACCGGCTGGCCGACCTCGTCGACCGGCACCAGCTCCTCGTCGCCGATCCCCGGCGCGAGGCGACCGAGTCGCTGCCGCGCCGGTTCGATCATGCAGTACTCGACCAGTGGATTGATCGCCTGCGGCGGTGCATCGCCGAACTCGACACCGACCCGCCACCGTTCCACTCCGGCGGCATCGGGCGCCGTCGACACCTTGCGAACGTTGCGGACCACGATCGGCAAGCTGACGTCTTCGCAGCCGCGCGATGTGGTGATGGTCGCGTCGAGCAGCAACCGCTGTCTCGGCTCCAGTTCCTGGTTGGTCTCGAAGCCGGCGCCGAGGGCGGTCACGTCGAACACGGCAACGGGGTTGTCGCTGACTTCGGCAGGGATCGAGGCGACGACACGAGCGGCGCGTCGCAACTGGTTGCGCTTGCCGAACATGCGCAACACGTCGAGCGACATCGCCAACGACCACAGCGCGACGATCATCAGCCCGACGAGCCATTGGTATGGCATCGCGCCGAGGGCATGTGTCCACCGCTCGCTCAGGCCGCGCAGCATCATCACCGAGCTCAGCACGACGACCGACGCCACCAAGGCGCCCCCGTGCTGCAGCGCGTGTGGGGTCATGATCGGTGCCCGACGCTGGTCGAACGCGATCGGGTGCCGCAGCCCCTGGCACGATGCACCGAGGTTGCGCAGCGACCAGCGAGTGCGGTCGCCGGGACGCATCGTCCAGCCGCTCATCAAGCCGAGGCCCACCGATGTGAGGATCCAGCCCGGGGCCCACACCGCGGCAAGCACTGCAAGGTTGGGACGCAGTGGCAGCGTGCCTGTCAACAGTGAGGCGACGATCACGGCGATGAAACCAACACGACGCAGGCCCGACAACGGCCGCACGGCCGCCGCGGTGATCGCCAGGCGTTGGCCGAGACGCAACGAGTTCAACCGGAGGATCCCGTCGGGCCCGAACACCATGGTTCGTAGTGCACGAGCCTGCTGCACGCGACGTTCGTAGACCTCGTCCTGCGACTGCAGCACCTGCCGAACGAGCACCGGCGAGCCGGTGGCGGCCACCACCTTCCACCCGTCGTTCATCAGCGCCATCGACCAATCAGCCTGGGCTTCGATCGGCTCCTCATCGTTGACCTCGACGCTGTCGATCGCGGCACGGCGGATCAGCGCGCCCGAGTCGACCAGTAGCGATGACCCCCGGGCGCCAAGCGCAGGGTTGAGGGTCTCGCGCTCGAAGGTCAGTTCGTGCAGGCCGTTCGGCCCGTGCTCGGCGGAGTCGTCGTCGGCCATCTGCGCCTGACCGATCGCCACGGCAACGCTGTCGTCGCGCATCAGCGGCAGAAGAGCATGGACTGCCCGCACGCTCGGGATGTCGCCAGCGTCGAGCAGGAAGAA
>JANMNE010000054.1:0-6336 GCA_031373785.1 Ilumatobacteraceae bacterium | reverse complement strand
GGTCGATGTTGCGGATCGGAGGCAATGGGTGCAAACGATGAAGCGTGTGGTTTCCGTTGCCATTGGCGCGCTCGTGATGGCGTCGTGCAGCGGTGACGAGAGTTCGGCGCCGACGACGGCCGCGTTGGACGTGACGACCAGCGTGGCGGACACGACGCCCTCGACCACGACTCCCCCGTCGACGCTTGCGGTGACCACGACCGCGGCGACAATCACGCTCCCGGCGACCACGACAACCGTGGCCACCGAAGACCTGATCAAGCAAGCTGTCCAGGACTACATCTCCTCGTATTTCGCATGCGGTCAGACGCCAGCGACGTGCGATCCGAGCACCTTCACCGCCAATCAGGGTCCGTCTCGTGCAACCGTCACCGATCTAGCAAGTGGGATGAACGCGCAGGGACTTCGGTTCGCACCTGATCTGGGCGGCTCGTACCTCGTAGCAGATTCTGTAAGCAAGGAATCGGAAACTGAGGCAATGGCGTTCTACTGCGCGTACGACGCTGCAGTCGTCCTTGGACCGAACGGGCCCGACGGAATTCCCACGGTTGTCAACAACGAGGTCCTCAGCTACCGCTATCGCTACCTCGTCTTTTTCGAGGACGCCGAGTGGCGCGTCGGCGAGCAGCGTCAGGAAGCGATCCTGGGCGAGGGGAATCTGTGTCCGCCCTCCGCGTAGTGGCCCTGGTTGTATTGCTCGGATCTCTCGGCGCTCAGCCATGTTTCGCCACGGCGACTGGAGGCGGAACCCTGACGCCCGATGTAGGTGGCAGTGCGCAGATTTCTACTTGGGTCATATCGGCGGTGAACGGGGGCGTGAAACCTCCGGCTGGCATCTCGTCGTGCACACCTTGGGCTCTCTTCGATGGGTCGACCTTCGGGGGACCAACGGCGAATCCGGTGACTGTCAATCCGGCGACGGGGTTGCCGGCGACGATCTACTTCCGCACGTGCGGGACGATCCTGCAGTTCGTGTACGTCGGACCGAAGGACCCCGTCGACCTCTCCCGCGCTGCGTATCAGAAGGTGGCATCTCTGCTGCCACATCCGGAGGTCACCTTCTCACCTCCGATCGACAAGATGGTGGTGAACGTCGAGACGTGGCTCGGGGTGACTGCGAGCGCGCCGATCACGGCGACCGCGTCGATCCCCGGCCTTTCGGCAACGGTCACGGCGGAGGCGACCGACATCGAATGGGCCACCGGTTCGCACGTCGCGGGTGACACCACGTTGATCACCTGCCTGCCGTGGGGTTCGACCGAGTCGTCGCGGAACGGCTGCGCGTGGACCCCGGCGTACCCGTCGGTCGGCAAGGTCACGGGCACGACCGACCTCCGCTATCACGGCACGGTCACGATCGTCTGGAACGTCACGTGGCAAGCATCGAACGGTGCGAGCGGCGCGCTCGGTGACCTGCGTACGACCATGCCGGTACAGATGGGCGTGCAGGAGATCCAGACCATCGGCGGCGGATAGAAACCGCTGGATCATTACCCCGCGGCATCCCACGCTTCGGTGATCCAGCCCTTGACGACATCGTCGACGTCGTCGGGCCCGCGCACGTTGACGACGTGGTAGACGACGCGACCGGTGGCGATGGGCTTGCGCGAGATACGCCGGTCTTGCACAGTCCGCGGCATGAACAGGCACAGCGCGACCCACTTCGTCATCGGTCGCAACTGCAGCACGCCGACGCCGTTGCGCTTCACGAACACGCCGACCGATACGGGTTCGAGGAACGGCTCGCCCAAGGTGCGCAGGTGCCCGATCACCGCATCGAACACCGGCCGCTCGAACGTCGGCCCGGTGCTGAAGTACTCCTCCACCGTCATCGCCGATGCGCATTCGTGACCTTGTCGCGTGCGGGCGAATTGGCGTTTGCACTGCGGACACGTCCACGACACAGCCACCACGGTAACGACTACCCTCGACCACATGCCTGATGTTTCCTTCAAAGATCTGTGCATCGATGTGACCGCTGGTGATGGTCGGCCTGCAGACGTCGCCGCATTCTGGAGCGCTGCGCTGAACCAGCCGGTGAAGACTCACGACGACGGTGGGTTCAGTCTCGATCCACCCGCAGGCGGCGAGAAGAATCGCAAGGTCTGGATCAACGAGGTGCCGGAAGCCATCGCCGGCAAGAGCCGCGCTCATATCGACGTACGCGTCGCGAACGGCGACCCGGCGCCGCTGATCGCAGCCGGCGGCACGATCGAACGCGCCAAGGGCGACGACATCGACTGGCACATCCTCAACGATCCCGATGGTGTGCCCGTGTGCGTGTTCGGGCCGCACTCGGCCGACCCGACCGCGCTCGGTCCGTTCGAGCTGGTGGTCGATTCGGTCGACCCTCCGGCCATCGCCGCGTGGTGGGCCGAGCGAACCGGCGGCACCGCGGGGACTCGCGATGGCCTGCCGTTCGTGTGGGTCGAAGCCGCGGCCGGGTTCCCCTACATGTACTGGGTCTTCCACAGCGTCCCCGAGCCGAAGACCGTGAAGAACCGCGTGCACTGGGACGTGCGGCTGGTCGACACCACGATCGACGGCTTGGTCGCGGCGGGCGCGACGGTGCTGCGACCGAAGGAGGACGACATCCACTGGTGGGTCATGGCCGACCCTGAGGGCAACGAGTTCTGCGCGTTCGAGTAACGCTCAGCGCATCGTCACCAACGGGTCGTCGGCGATGCGACTCTCGACACCGGTGGGCCCAACGGGAAGGCCACCGCGGATCGTGACCCGTCGCACGCGTCGCTCGGTCGTGGCGTAGTCGTCGACCGCGTAGTGCATGGTCGCCCGGTTGTCCCAGATCACCACGTCGCCATCGCGCCAACGATGCCGCAGCACGAACTCCGGCTGCGTCATGTGCTCGTAGAGCATGCGCAGCAACCCGTCACTCTCGATGCGCGACCAGCCGACGATGTGCGTCGTGAAGCCGGGGTTGACGAACAGGTTCGGCCGGCCGGTGGTCGGATGCACGCGCACCAGCGGATGGATCACCGGCGGCACCTTCGCCGCATCGTCGAGGAGTTGCTGCGCGTCGGCACGGTCGAGCGCCGAGTCGAACGGCTCGCCCCAATAGGCGAGGGGCGAGATGCGATGTACCGCCTCGAGACCGTCGACCATCCTCCGCAGTGGCTCAGCGAGTCGCTCGTACGCGGTGCGCGTGTCGGCGAACATCGTGTCGCCGCCCCACGGCGGTGTTGCATCGCCGACCAACACCGACGCGGCGGGTGGCGACGGCATGAACGTGACATCGGTGTGCCAACGCGCGTTGCGGCCGCCCTTCGCGCCATCTTGTTCGAGTATCTCGGGGAAGTCGGGATGGCCGGGCACCACCGGATGGGCGGGCGTGGGTTCGCCGAGAGCACGGGCCAGTTCGACCTGCTCGCCGTGCGTGAGGTGCTGGTCGCGCAACACCAACACGCGGTGATCCTCGAGCAGCGTCGACAGCCACACCGGGTCGACACCGTCGCGGGCGTGTGCGCCGCACAGTTCGGCTCCGAACACGCCGGTGATCGGCGTGATCGTCCAGTTCGCGCGGTGTTCAGTCATCTCGGTCAGCATGCCACCCGCAGTCGTTCGGGTCGGAAGTCGGATCCGCGCAAATGCTGCGGTGCAGCACAGGTCTTAGGTCTAAAGGCGACCAAAGTCTGCCGCCTTATAGCCCATTGATCGTCGAGGCGATCGGCGTGCAAGATGCGACCGGAGGCTTAATGCCTCTGCTTCATCAGTAGGACGGGAACCACTTCGGGACAAGTGGCTGAGCGGTGGAAAGCACCTGCTCCGCCAGCTCCTTTGTCGCGGGCGCGCTGCCGTCCACAGGAGAGAACCGAGGGACGGATGAAATTCAACATGAACATGACACGAGTGCATCGTTTGGTGGGCCGTTGGCGCGCCTTGACGATGGTTGGCGTCGTCGGCTTGGCCGCATGCGGCGCGCCAGGCGCTGGTGCCGAGCACGCCAATCACACCCAGGCAAGCCAGACCGGCTTGGCTGCGGGCGCAGCATTGACGTGTCCGGGCAAGCTACGCACCTACTACATCGCGGCCGACGAGGTGGCCTGGGACTACGCACCGAGCGGCATCAACCAGATCACGGGCGCGCCGTTCGACGACACGGCCAATGTGTTCGTGCAAGCGGGGCCTGACCGCGTCGGGCACGTGTACATGAAGTCGCTGTACCGCGAGTACACCGACGCGACCTTCACCACGCCCAAGCCGCGACCCGCCAAGTGGCAGCACCTCGGTGCCCTCGGGCCAGCGATCGAGGCCGAGGTCGGTGACTCCATCAAGGTGGTGTTCAAGAACAACACCAGATTCCCGGCGAGCGTCCATCCGCACGGCGTCTTGTACACCAAGGCCGGCGAGGGTGCGCTATACGACGACGGCACCGGCCCGGCCAGCAAGGGCGACGATTCGGTCGCAACCGGGGCCACGTACACCTACAACTGGAAGGTTCCCGAGCGAGCGGGCCCAGGCCCAATGGAAGGCAGTTCGACGATGTGGATGTACCACTCGCATGTCGACGAGACGGGCGACACGAACGCTGGGCTGATGGGGCCGATGATCGTGACCAAGTGCGGTCAGGCGAAGCCCGACGGCTCACCGATCGATGTCGACCGCCAGCTCGTCGTCGATTTCAACGTGATCGACGAGAACTCGAGCCTGTGGCTCGAGACGAATCGGACCGCGCTGGCCACCCCGCCTCTCGCCATCGATGAGGGCTTCATCGAGAGCAACAAGATGCACTCGATCAACGGTTACGTCTACGGCAACCTGCCCGGGTTGACGATGAAGAAGGGCGACCGCGTGCGTTGGTACGTGATGGCCATGGGAACCGAGTTCGACGTGCACACGCCTCACTGGCACGGCAACACCGTGCTCGTCGGCGGCATGCGCGCGGACGTCGTGTCGGTGCTGCCGGCAGAGATGCTGACTGCCGACATGGTTCCCGACAACGTCGGCAAGTGGTTCTTCCACTGCCACGTCAACGATCACATCATCGCCGGCATGCTGGCGACGTACACGGTCACACCGTGACGATGTAGTACCCCGACACACTCGACATGGTCCGCGGCGTGATAGGCGTGGTGCGTGAACACGCACACGCCGCGGACCATGCGGGCGGTTTTGCTGCAGGGGCACGGCGGCCTCGACCGCCTCGAGCTGCGTGACGACGTGCCGGTGCCTTCGCCCGAGGCCGGGCAGGTACTCGTGAAAGTGGCCGCAGCCGGGGTCAACAACACCGACATCAACACACGCATCGGGTGGTACGGGCCCGACGTGGTCGGTGGCACGGCTGGAGCGATCGAGGCGTCGGTGCCGGCGCCTCCGGGGAGTGCCATCAGCTGGTCAGGTGACGTGCCGACGTTCCCCCGAATACAAGGGGCCGATGCATGCGGTCGCATCGTGGCGGTGGGGGCAGGTGTCGATGCGGGCCGCGTCGGCCAGCGGATCATCGTCGAGCCCGTGTTCCGTGACCCCGCTGCTGCGGATGCCCAGCCCGTCTACTTCGGATCGGAGGTCGACGGCGCGTTCGCCGAGTACACGGTCGTGCCGTCGCACCACGCGGTGCGGGTCGAGTGTTCGTGGCGTGATGTGGAGCTGGCGTCGATCCCGTGCTCGTACTCGGCCGCCGAGAACATGCTGACCCGTGTCGACGTGCATGCCGGGCAGACAGTCGTGGTGACCGGCGCATCGGGTGGCGTTGGGTCAGCGGCGGTGCAACTCGCCACGCGGCGCGGGGCACGCGTGATCGCACTGGCCGCGCAGGCCAAGCACGACGAGGTCGCCGAGCTGGGCGCCGACGTCGTGCTGGGGCGCGACGGTGACCTGATCGCGGCCCTGGGGCGCAAGTCGGTCGACGTCGTGATCGATGTCGTCGGCGGGCCCGCATGGCCGCAGCTTCTGGCCGTTTTGAGGCCTGGCGGCCACTACGCCACCAGCGGCGCGATCGGTGGATCGTGGGTCGAGCTCGATCTGCGCACGATGTACCTGAACGACCTGACGTTGCACGGATGCACCGTGCTGAGCCCTGGTGTGTTCGCCAACCTGGTCGGCCACATCGAACGTGGCGAGATCCGCCCGATCATCGCCGCAACATTTCCGCTGGGCGACATCGTCGCTGCCCAGCGACTGTTCATGACGAAGCAACACGTCGGCAAGATCGTGCTGGTGGTGGCGTCCGACTGACCGTGTAACACCAGCGATGGGGTTGACAAACCGCGGCTGAGGAGATGAAGTTTGGGTTGGCTCGGGTGACGTCGCTCAAGGGGATTGGTGCTGAGTGATCAGCCCGCGTGACACCATGACGGCGGGATCTTGCAGGTGGCTGCG
>JANMNE010000033.1:0-4508 GCA_031373785.1 Ilumatobacteraceae bacterium | reverse complement strand
GCTTCACGGTGTCGTTCACGGCAACCGTGGCAGGCCTCAACTCGGCGACATTGAACATTCCTACCAACGCTGGAACCTTGGCGGTGCCGTTGTCAGGCACCGGCGTGGTCAACACCCCAGCTGTGGGCGTGCCGGCGATCTCGGACACGACACCGACGCAAGGGACCGCTATCACCGCCTCGACCGCGGGTATCACCGATGTCGACGGTGTGCCTGCTGTGCTCAGCTTCGTGTGGCGTCAGAACCTGACACCCAACGGTGCAGTCAACACCGTGATCGCTGGTGCGACAACGCCGTCGTTCACCCCAGGTGCCCTTCAGGTCAACCGTCGCTTGACGGTGACGGTCAGCTTCGTGGACAACGCCGGTTCACTGGAGACCACAGTGTCGGCGATCACCACGGTGGTCGGCGAACTGTTCAACGGAACCGCTGGTGTTGACGTCAAGACCGGCACCGCCGGTCAGGACGAGTACCACGGTCTTGGGGCCAACGACAACCTGGCGACCGGTGCCGAGGACGACATCGTCTCCGGTGATGCCGGTGACGACACGGTTGCGACTGCTGCTGGCGATGACCTCATCACCTTCAGCGGCACGGGTGAGGGCAGCGATGCCGTCACCGGTGGTGCCGGTGTCGACGCCATCGTGGCTCTGGTTGATGGCACGGCGATCGGGTTGCGCTCGATCTCCACGGTGGAGACCATCAGCGCCAATGGTCACACCGGGGTCACCATCCTCGGCTCGGCCGGCAACGACGTGTTGAACTTCACCGCAGTCACGTTGGTCAACATCGGCTCGATCGATGGCGGAGGCGGCAACGACTCCATCACCGGTTCGGCGGGTCCCGACGTGATCATCGGCAGGGCCGGCACCGACACCCTCAACGGTGGCATCGGGACCGACATCCTCGAAGGCGGCGCCAACAACGACACCATGAACGGTGGCGCCAACGACGACGTCTTCCGGTACACCGCGGCGTTCGGCGCTGACACCATCACCGGCTTCGACGCCAACCCGACCGGAGGTCAAGACTTGATCGACCTCCGCGGCCTGGGCATCACTGCGGCCACCTTTGCGGCCAACGTGACCCACACCGCCGGGAGCAACACGGTGATCACCATCGCCGGTCAAGGAACCATCCGCCTCAGCGGCGTCAATGGTCCCGCGATCGACGCCACGGACTTCATCCTGGCCCCGTAACACACATCCCGGGTGGGGATGGAGCCTCTACAACTCCATCCCCACCCACCGGCCAACGTCCGGAACTGGATGGGAACCAAACGGCGTGCCCGCGCCAATCGTCCCCTGGAAACCATCCGTCCCTCCCGGACAGTTGAAGGTGGTGCCCCCTCCCCGTACGGAGGGGGCATCATCGCGCTCAAACCACCTCAATGGGCGACGGCACCGCAACACCGAGTTGACGCCCATCGAGTTCTGTCGAGCGCTCACCGTGTAGAAAATCCGGTGGACTTAGGTCTGGTGGCCGATACCCGAGGGCCATTAGTCCCGCCGTAAGGCCAGAGGCGAAAGACCCCTTTGACATTCTGGCGATTTGTAGAAATGTGATGAACGGTTCCTGCCATCGGGCGCAGGACGGGACGAAGAGGGACGGACACATGTTTGGGAACGAGCGTACTATTGCGCGCCTTCATGCACGGAAGGAGGCGGTACTTCGACGGACCAAGCAGTCCGACGCCGGCCGCTCCAGATGGCAGATGAGCCGTAAAGTCCGGATCACCGCAGGGCTAGCCGCAGTGCTGGGCCTGTTCGGTACCGGACTCGTCACGGGGGCCGGCGTCAACGCCGCACCCGGTCCGGTGGGGCAGGGCTTCACCGTGACCAAGTCGGATCTGGCGTTCATCTTGAAGCAGATCAAGATCGCCGAGCGTCATTCGCGATCATTGGCAGGGGCTGAGCCGACGCAGGGTGCGAACCCGAACGTCGCTGGCGACCCGCAGTACTGCTCATCGCTGGTCGGCCCGAACCCCGACCAGATCCCGGACTACCTCACGTCGTACGGTCTGCGCACCGTCGACGGCGGGTGCAACAACCTCGTCCCGGCGGTGCTCACCAATCCGGATGGCTCGACCGCGCTGCACCAAACCGGGACACCTGTCCCGGTCCTGCGGACTGTGATGGGGTCGGCCGACCAGCCGTTCCCACGACTGACCAACCCGGTGTTCCGCGACGCTGAAGTCGTGCCGGCGGGCTTCCCGAGTGCAGGCCAGCCATCGAGCTACACCCAGAAGTTGGCCGGCAACGTGGTCGCGGATACGCAGCCCCGCCTCATCAGCAATCTGATCGTCGATCAGACCTCGACGAACCCCGCCGCGGTTCACGCCGCCGGGTTCCCGGTGCGCACCCAGGGCAACCCCGGGATCGTGCCGTGTCTCACGGATGGCACCGGCGCGGACATCATCCCGCCGACCCCGGCCAATTGCGTGCCGGCGCACAGCACGCTGTTCATCCCGAACGTGACGACCGACGTCGGCCTCTCGCCGCCGTACAACAGCCTGTTCACGTTCTTCGGGCAGTTCTTCGACCATGGCGTCGACCAGACGGTCAAGAGTGGCGGCACCGTCTTCGTGCCGTTGCGTCCTGATGACCCGCTGATCGCCGGACCGGATCACATCGTCGGCAACGCCGACGATCTGCCGGTGGGCCTTCGCTTCATGGCAATCACCCGTGGTCAGAACCAGCCTGGCGTCGACGGCATCCTCGGTACCGCCGACGACATCCAGAACGCCAACAACACCGACAGCCCATGGGTCGACCAGAGCCAGACCTACACGTCGCACTCGTCGCACCAGGCGTTCCTGCGTGAGTACGTCCCTGGGCCCGGTGGCCCCGTTGCGACCGGCAAGCTGCTCGGCGGTCTCGCCGCCGGCCAGACCTACCTCGACTCGCCTGATGGCCAAGACGGCATCGGCACCTGGGCAGCAGTCAAGAAGCAGGCAGCAGAAGTGCTCGGCCTCCAGCTCGTCGACACCGACGTGACCAACATCCCGATGCTGGCCGCCGATCCGTACGGCAACTTCATCCGTGGTGCCAACGGTCTGCCGCAGTACGTGACGACCACCGGCCTCGTCGAGGGCAACCTCGCCAGTCCGGTCCTGGTCCCGGCGAACGTGTTGCACTTCGACACGCCGTTCCTGACCGACATCGCTCACAACGCCGACCCGTCGGGTGGCCTCACGCCGGACGGGGACAACACTCCGTCGGCCGACTTCAAGGCTCAGCCGGCCGGTACGTACGACGACGAACTGCTCAACGCTCACTTCGCCTGCGGTGATGGTCGCTGCAACGAGAACATCGCCCTGTCGACGATCCACCAGATCTTCCACTCAGAGCATGACCGGTTGGTCGACTACAACAACAACGTGATCGTCAACGATCCCGCGTTGAACACCGACTACCACGACACCAACTGTGCAGTCGGCTGCTTGACCAACAACCCGGCCCTGCCGACCACGTACAGCTACGGCGAGCGCCTGTTCCAGACGGCTCGTTTCGTGACGGAGATGGAGTATCAGCACTTGGTGTTCGAAGAGTTCGCTCGCAAGATGCAGCCGGCGATCCGCCCGTTCCACGTGTACAACGCGGACATCAACGCGGCGATCCCCGCCGAGTTCGCCCATGCTGTCTACCGTTTCGGCCACTCGATGCTCGACGACGATGTCGCCCGTATCAACACCGATCCGACCACGGGGGCATTGACAGACAACTCGGTTCCCCTGCTGACGGCTTTCTTGAACCCGCCGGAGTTCTTCAACAGTCACAGCGTCAGCGTGGGCGTGCTGACACCGAAGCAAGCTGCAGGCAGCATCGTCATGGGCTCCTCCGACCAGGTCGGTAACGAGCTCGACGAGTTCGTCACCGAGACACTGCGCAACAACCTGTTGGGCTTGCCGCTCGACCTCCCGGTGCTCAACATGACCCGGGCCCGTAGCGAAGGCATCCCGCCGCTGAACGACGTTCGCCGGCAGCTGTTCGCTCGGACCAACGACGGCCAGGTCGCGCCGTACAAGAGCTGGTCCGACTTTGGCCAGAACATCAAGCACCCGGAGTCGCTGATCAACTTCGTGGCCGCCTACGGCACCCACCCGACCATTCGGGACTCAGGACCTGACGGCATCCTCGGCACCGCCGACGACGTGACCACGATTGCGGCCAAGCGCGCCGCGGCCACACTGATCGTCAACCCGACCAACCCGCTCGATCCGGCCATCCCGACCGACGCCGCTGACTTCATGTTCAGCACGGGTGCATGGGTGAGCGACCTGCTCACCGGCGTGACCACGACCGGTCTCGACAGCGTCGACCTGTGGGTCGGCGGCCTGGCCGAGATCACCAACCTGTTCGGTGGCCTCTTGGGCAGCACCTTCAACGCAGTGTTCCAGCTCTCGCTGGAGAACCTGCAAGAAGGCGACCGGTTGTACTACCTGGCCCGCACGCCTGGTATGAACCTGCGCACCCAGCTCGAGGGCAACTCGTTCGCCGAGCTGATCA
>JANMNE010000418.1:0-22564 GCA_031373785.1 Ilumatobacteraceae bacterium | reverse complement strand
GGCTTGAACGGCACCATCCCGGCGACCGTGAACAGGACCGTCGGATCATGCGGGATCAAACTTGCCGACGGAACCACCGTGTGGGTGCGCGCCGCGAAGAAATCGATGAAGGCGTCGCGCAGCTGATCGGCGGTCTGTGGTGGTGTAGCCATGGAGTCGCCAGCCTACCGAGGTAGTTTCGGCGCGTGCCCAAGCATTCCGACGGCCCTGCCGACCCCCCGCTCGACCGCCACGAATGGATCAGCTTCGAGGACGACCATGATCGGCGCACCTGGGTGTTCGACGCCACGTTCCTGCGCTCGAACTGGAGCTGCATCTACGGAGCCGGTTGCAAGGGAGTACTCGACGAAGACGCCACGGCATTGGCGCAGGGGTGTTGCAGCCACGGTGCGCACTTCATCGACGATGACGACGTGCAGACGGTCGTCGATGCCGTGACCCGGCTCGAGCCGCGGCACTGGCAGAACTACAAGAAGGGCCACAGCAAAGGTGTGCTCGAGACCGAGGATGGTGCCACCAAGACACGTGTCGTGAAGGGCGCATGCATCTTCCACAACGAGCCCGACTTTCCCGGCGGTGCCGGCTGTGCGCTGCACATCGCCGCGGTCGAGGCCGGCGAGCGTTACATCGACTGGAAGCCCGACGTGTGCTGGCAGTTGCCGCTGCGGCTCGAACATCACACCGACGACAACGGGTACGTCACCTCGACGCTGCGCGAGTGGAAGCGACGCGACTGGGGCGATGGTGGCGCCGACTTCCACTGGTGGTGCACCGAGAGCTCGGATGCATTCATCGGCCGCGTGCCGGCCTACCAGTACCTACGCGACGAGATCATCGAGATGGTCGGCCAGGTGGCCTACGACCTGATGGTCGTCCAGCTGGAGCGTCCGAAGTGGACCCCGCTGCCCCACCCCGCCATCCGCCGCGGTCCCGGTTGATCTCACTTTCATCGGGTTCGACCTGAGCGCGCCACGTGCAGACCGCTGGACGCTCGAAACCGGGTTTAGGCGCTGACCTTTTTGTTGGCTTTGCGGCGCTCTTCGAGGGGGAGGAAGCGCTTGCGAATGCGGATCGCCTTCGGGGTGACCTCCACCAATTCGTCTTCGACGATCCACTCGATCGCTGTCTCCAAGGTGTGGATCTTCGGCGTCGGCAGCTTCACGGCGTCGTCGTGGCTGTGGGTGCGGATGTTGTTCTTCTCCTTCGCACGCACGGCGTTGACCACCATCTCGTCGTCGCGGGCGCACTCGCCAACGACCATGCCCTCGTACACCTGCTCGCCGGGAGCGACGAAGAACTGTCCGCTGAGCTGCAGCTTGTCGAGCGCGTAGCCGGTTGTCTGGCCGACGCGGTCGGAGATCATCGCCCCGCCTCGTGAGTCGGGCATATCGCCGGCCCATGGCATCCAGCCCATGTGGTGCTGGTGCAACAGAGCCGTACCACGGGTGGTGGTCATCAGCAGGGAGCGGAACCCGATCAACCCGCGACTCGGGCACTCAAAGGTGACGATCGTGCGGCCGGCATCGCCGGTGCGCAGGTCGGTGATGCGGCCCTTGCGGGGTGCCAGTTCCTGAGTCACGGTGCCGACGTGCTCGTCGGGCACGTCGCACACGCCGCGCTCTTGCGGCTCGAAACGCTTGCCGTTGACTTCCTTGGTTATGACCTCGGGGCGGCTGACCTGCAGCTCGTAGCCCTCGCGACGCATGGATTCGATCAGCACGGCCAGTTGCAGTTCGCCACGACCGGCGACTTCGATCACGTCGGGAGACCCGGTCTCGAACAGCTTGATGGAGACGTTGCCGAGCAGTTCTTTGTTCAACCGGTCGACGAGATGGCGGCTGGTGACGTATTTGCCGTCTCGACCGGCGAACGGAGACGTGTTGACGCCGAACGTCATGCGCAACACCGGCTCGTCGACGACCAGACGGGTGAGGGCGATCGGGGTCTCCGCCGAAGCGATCGTGTCGCCGATCTCGACCTCCGGGAAGCCGGCAACGACGAACAGGTCACCGGCCGCCAATGCGTCGACCTCGTTGCGGCTGACGCCTTGGAAGGCCATCAACTGCGTCAGGCGGCGCTTCAACGGCGCTTCGCCCTCGTGGAACTCCGCCTCCAGCAGCGCCACGGTCTCGCCGCGCCGCATCACGCCATTGACGACGCGCCCGATGGCAAGACGGCCCAGGTACTCGCTGGCGTCGAGGGTGGTGACCATTGCCTGTAACGGTGCGGCAGGATCGCCGGTCGGCGCAGGAATCGCCTCGATGATCGTGTCGAGCAGCGGCCCCAGATCGGCGTCGTCGCCGGGCATGCCGATGCCCCGGACGGCCTTGCCCTCGCGGGCGATCGCCGAGATGATTTCGAAGTCGATGTGGTGATCGCCGGCGTCGAGGTCGATGAACAGCTGATAGATCTCGTCGAGCACCTCGTCGGCACGGGCATCGCCACGATCGACCTTGTTGATGATGACGATCGCCGGCAGATCCAGCGCCAAGGCCTTCTGCAGTACGTAGCGGGTCTGCGGCAGCGGGCCCTCGGCGGCATCGACGAGTAGCAACACGCCGTCGACCATCGTCAGAGCTCGTTCGACCTCACCGCCGAAGTCGGCGTGACCTGGGGTGTCGACCAGGTTGATCTTGACGCCCTTCCAGGTGATCGAGGCGGCTTTGGCCAAGATGGTGATGCCGCGCTCACGCTCCTGGTCGTTGGAGTCCATGACACGATCGACCACCGCCTGGTGGGCGGCGAACGTCCCGGTGGCGCGCAGGAGCGCATCGACAAGTGTGGTTTTGCCGTGGTCGACATGAGCGACCAGAGCAACGTTACGAAGTTGAGTAGACATGACCTATCAGGGGGTGTTGAGGTGGACAATGCCAGCGTCCCGAGGTTCAGTCTTCGGACTCGTCTTCTTCATCGTCATCGAACGTAACGCCGTACTTCTCCGCAAGCGCGGCGTACTCGTCGTCTTGAGTTGGTTGACGATGATCGTTGCTTCCGAATCCCAGATCGAATGCACTGGGACCAGCTTGCTTCAGCTTTCGCGCTTCTTCGAAGCGGCGATGACGACCCTTCTTCACGGTAGGGCTCCCGAACCTAGAGAGTTGACATTGAACGCCACTCTACCTGGTTGTGGCCGCAACATGCGGCATCCGCCCAGGTAGCGGGTGTCACTCGTCGTGCCGGTTGTGGCACGATGGCCGCAATGGGTCGTATTGCAGCACTCCTGAACCAAAAAGGCGGTGTCGGCAAGACGACCGTCACCTTGGGCCTGGCCTCGGCGGCGGCCAACGCAGGGCATCGCGTGCTGGTCGTCGATCTCGATCCCCAGGGTTCGAGCACCTGGGTGCTCGGCCACGATCCACACGACGACCAGGCCTCCGCGGCCGATGTCATCGGCGACGCAGACGCCCATCTCACCGTGCTCGCCTCGCACTGGGGCCCGGAGGTCGACGTGATCCCGTCGTCGCCAAGCCTGCAGGAGCACGAAACCGGCTCTCCCGCGCGGTTGCGGAGAGCGCTGCACCGGTTGGCAAGCCAGTACGACGCGGTGCTGATCGATTGCCCGCCCTCACTGGGCAACTTGACCATGAGTGGCCTGATCGCCGCTGATCTCGCGGTGATCGTCGTCGAGCCCGCCGCGCTGGGGCTCCGAGGCATCGGCGCGGTCGCCGATGCGATCGACGATGTCTGGAATGTGCACAACACCGATCTCGAACTGGCCGGGGTGATCGTCAACAAGGTCCCGGCGATCAGCAGCGAGGCGGATCGGCGTTACGACGAACTGGCCCGCATCGTCGGGCGCAAGACGATCTGGCAACCGTCGGTGCCGCAGCGGGTGATCGTCAACCAGGCGATCGGCGAGCGCCGTGCGGTTCACTCGTTCGGCGCCCGATCCGCCGATGTCAGCGAGGCGTTCGACAAGCTGTGGGCCAAGTTGCGCAGGGCCGCTCGCTCGTAGCGCACACCGGTCGGGTCAGACGGCGCCAGCGACGTCGATCAAGCGCAACCCACCACGGCCGTCGAAGGTCAGCCCGGCCTTGCCCTGAACGAGCCGCTGGATCCCGTCGCCGACCAGTTCGGCGCGCCAGCCCTGGAGGAGGCGGGCATCAGCGTCTCCGCGCAGCAGCGAGACGAGATCGGCGCGTGTCGCCAGCAAGGTCGTGTCGACACGCTGTTTGCGGGCCAGATCGGCCATCCACGCCGACACCAGCGCGACCGCCGGCCGCAGGTGTCGATCGAGGTCCTCGCCGTCGGGTGCCGGGAGGTCGACGTCGCTGCGCTGGCCGTCGGCGACAGCATCGAGGATCTCCCTGCCGAGGTTGCCCTTGCTGTGCCGTTCCTCGACGCCGCGTGCCTGGACGAGGTCGTGGGTGGTCTTCGGCTGGCGCTGGGAGATGCCCAGGACCGCCAGGTCGGGAAGGATCTGGCGGACAGGCACGTCGACCGACATCGCCCGCCGCTCGCGCCACTCGCAAATCGCCCTGGCCACGCCGCGTGCTCGCGGCTTGAGCATGCGCACGTCTTTGATCCGCAGCCACGCCTGGCTGGGATCGGTGCCCGAGGCAGGCCGGCCACGCAGCTCTTCGCACGCCTCGGCCACCCACTCCGAGCGCCCGAGCTCGGCGATCTGGCGATCGAGTTGGTCCTGCAGGGCCAGAAGATGATCGACATCGGCCGCGGCGTACAGGAGTTGCTCCTCGGTGAGCGGGCGACGAAGCCAATCGGTCAATCGATCGCCCTTGGCGGCCGAGACCTTGAGCTCGGCCATCAGCAATGACACGAGCGACGGCGTGCTGTAGCCGAGGAAGCCCGATGCCAACTGGGTGTCATACATGTGAGTCGGCACGGCGCCGCACGCATGGGTCAACACGTCGAGATCCTGTTGGGCGGCGTGCAGAACGGCGATGACGTCGCTGGCGAACAACCGTCGAAGTGCCGCCAGGTCGACCGCCAACGGGTCGACCAGCGTTGTTTCGGAGGGCGTGGCGAACTGCATCAGGGCCAGCTTCGGGTAGTACGTGCGCTCGCGGTGGAACTCGGTATCCAGGGCGTAGCGCGGCTCAGCGCACAAGCGGTCGACGAGCGCTTCGAACTCCGACTGAGAATCGACCCACCGATACGTCACGCAGGCAGATCCCCGGGCACGGTGCCGCGCCCACTGATGATCCACGCCATCGTGCCACCCTCGACGTTGACCGCATCGAGACCCTGTTCGACCAGGAACTCGCATGCGCGATAGCTGCGGGCACCGCTCCTGCAGATCACGTAGTTGGTCGAATCGGAGGAGAACCGGGCAAGCGTTGCGGGCACGTCGGCGAGCGGAACCAGGACTGCCCCCGGCACGTGGCCCGTGGCGTACTCGTCAGGCTCCCGAACATCGATCACTGTGGCACCTGACTGGAGTGCGGACTCGAGTTCCTCGATGGTGACTTCGGAGACAGTCATGATCCTGCAGGCTAGAGGTTTCCCAGGTCGCCAGGCGTGTTGACGTTGCGCAGATCGGCCACCGGGACGGCTATCCAGGCGATGTCGAGGTCGGCGATGGCTCGATGCATGGCGCGCTCGCCCGCCAGAAACTGCGCCCGCAGCGGCGCCACAGCGCGCTGTGACCAAATCGCGCACAAGGGCTCCTGCCGGTCGCTGCGGGCCATGGCCGCGTCGCGCTGTCCGAGCCCGGCAATCAGGCTGGTCACGGCCGCCGCGCCGAGACGTGGCAGATCGCAGGCAACCACGACAGCCGGAGCACCGAGCGACAGCGCGGTGAGCACACCGCCGAGGGGGCCCTCCCCCGGAAACTCGTCGTCGACGTGGTCGAGCCCGAGGCGATGCAACGCAGCGCGGTCACCTCCGATGGTCACCACCGGCGAGCACCCGGCGGCCACCAAGACATCGGCAACGTGGCGGGCCATTGGCACGCCATCGACCAGGATCGTCGACTTGTCGGCGCCCATGCGCCTGCTGGCTCCACCACACAGCACTGCACCAATCAGCGCACCAGGCACGTTGTACCCGTCCGCGGTCAGCCGCCGGCGGGGATGCCGCTGGGATCGAGCTGTTGCATGAACACCGCGATCCGTTCGGCCTCGTCGTGTTCGCCGATCGCCGCGGCCATCTCACGGAGGCCGCGCAAACACCGGAGAAAGCCTCGATTGGTGTCGTCGGCCCAACGCACGTACCCGGATCCGCGCCAACCGTTGGCCCGCAATGCGTCGAGCCCGCGGTGGTAGCCGACGCGAAATGCGGAGTAGCGCTCGATCTCGTCGCGCCCGAGGCTGCCGAGCGCCGCCCATGCGTTCAGCGATCGCGGGTTGGCCGCGACGATCTGAGCGACCAACGGCCGCCGATCATCGGGCGATACTGCGAGCGCCTGTCGCAACCCGTCATCGACAGCCGCGGACTCTGCCGGCAGCACCGTTCGCGGCGGGCCGGACGGATGCATCGAAATCGAGTGCTCACTCACGCGCACACCCTACGGCCTATCGTTCGACCATGACCGCTCTCACCGTCGACTCGGCGAAGAACATCGGAATCGCTGTGGCGGTGGGGCTCGTCGCCCTCATGCTGGTGATGGCCGTCGTGATCAAGAACGTGACGACCAAGCTCATCACGGTGCTGCTCGTCGGTGGCTTGGCCTTCGGCGTGTGGACGCAGCGGTCGTCGCTGCAGAGCTGCGCCGACAAGGTCAAAGCCCGCGGCGTACTCGGCGACACGACCGATGTGACCTGTTCGTTCCTCGGGTCCGACATCAAGGTGCCGGTCCCGGGCGCCCCCTAGCCCGAGTCCCCCGTCCACGGTGGTCCGACGCGCCGCATCAGTGGGTCGATCACTTCGGTTCTGAACAGATCTGGGTGGCTCAACGGAGCGTCGTGACGACAGCCGGCGAGCTCTACCACGGGACAGTGCAGCAAAGTTGCCGCGTGATGCATTCCCATGCGATGGTGCGCAGCCCCGTCGGCCCCGTAGGCCGTCACCACCGGCGCGGATATGTGCGATGCGGTCCATGCCTGGTGCCGTCGCAGGTCCGCCAGCTCCTCGACCATCGCAATCCCCTCGGCGCGCCTCGCGAACCTGGACCGCTCTGGCAATGCCTCCCACCGCTCGTCGCCGAGCATGCGGCGAAGAAAGCGCTCGGCGGCCTCCTGCGGCTTGCCCGATTCGGCAACTGCGATGGCGCCGGCCGTCGTTCCGGGCCACCACTCCTCCCACGACAACGGGGTTTCGTAGACGGCGACCCCCGCCACCAGATCAGGATGCTGATCGGCAGTTGCCAGTGCGACGTTGCCGCCGTAGCTGTGACCGACCAG
Organism: Ilumatobacteraceae bacterium; assembly: GCA_031373785.1. Lineage (GTDB taxonomy): Bacteria > Actinomycetota > Acidimicrobiia > Acidimicrobiales > Ilumatobacteraceae > JAENVT01. Next base: position 15,263 of record JANMNE010000418.1, on the reverse strand, counting down.
CACCGCCTTGCGGCCCGCCAGCAATCCGACGAGATCGATGACCTGGGCATCCATCGTGAACGGCCCGTCGTGCGGGAACGAACGGCCGTAGCCGCGTCGGTCGTAGCGCAGGACCCGATAGTCGGTGTCGAGCCGGCGGCTGAGCTTCAACATCCCCGCAGAGCGATCCATGGAACCATGGATGACGACGACGAGCGGATGATCGTCATCGCCGGCCTCTTCGGCCCACAACTCGCTCACGTCACTCGCACGATGCGCAGCACATCGGTCGAGGCGCCACTCGGGCGGTCGGGTGCGCCGGCGAGCACCAGGACCGTCTCTCCCAACTGCACCAACCCGTCGTGGACCGCCGACTCAACAGCGTGCGACACCAATTCGTCGGTGGTCGTGTACGTGTCGACATGTAGCGAGGTGATGCCCCACGACAAGGCGAGCGCTCGAACTGTGGTCAGGTCGGGCGACAACCCGATCAACCGCGCCGATGGACGGAACCTGGCCATCGCCAGCGCTGTTCGACCAGATCGGGTGCAGCACAGAATGGCATCCGCCGCAGCATCGGTGGCCGCCAGACCCGCTGCGTGGGTGATCGCCATGGTGATCCGATCAGGTCCTTCCGGAAAGCTCGCCCGCTGCAGACGGCCGAGATGATCACCCCACTGCGCGTAGTTGGCATCGCGTTCAGCGCGCTCGGCCACCCTGGCCATGGTCCGCACCACATTGACGGGATCGGTTCCGATCGCGGTCTCGCCCGACAGCATCAGTGCATCGGTGCCGTCGAACACTGCGTTGGCGACATCGCTGACTTCGGCGCGGGTCGGAGACGGCGCGGTGATCATGCTCTCCATCATCTGCGTCGCAGTGATCACCGGCACCCCGGCGCCGACACAGGTCCTCACGATGCGCTTCTGCATGTGCGGCACATCTTCGAGCGGGCACTCGATCCCCAGGTCCCCCCGAGCAACCATCACCGCGTCGGAAACCGCGATGATCTCGTCGAGGTGGTCGATCGCCGACAGTGTCTCGATCTTGGCCACCAGGCGGATTCGACGCGGCGCGACCGCGGCGCGCACCTTGTCGAGATCGTCGGCGCCGCGAACGAACGACACTGCGAGGAAGTCCGCGCCTTCTGCGGCCATGGCATCGGCGAGCACGAGGTCTTCCGGAGTGGGCGCCTGGATGCGTAGTCGCTCGGACGGGAGGTGCACGCCGGGACGTCCCTGCGTGTGCCCACCGCTGCGCACCTGGCACTCGGCGCCGCCGGCCGTCACGCGGTCGACCCGCAGTGTGATCGCGCCATCACCGATGACGATTCGGTCGCCGATGTGGAGGTCGCTCAACAACGTGTCGTAGTCGACGCCGATCACGACGGCGGAGCTGGTGTCGGCATTGGTCACCAGCGTGACCAGCGACCCTGCAGCCAACTCGACGCCGGTGGCGGGGAACGGGGCGGCACGCACCTTGGGACCAGGAAGGTCGGCGAGCACGGCGACGACCCTTGCGGTCCGAGCAGCCGATTCGCGCACGGCGCGGAGCCGAGCGATGTGCTCGTCGAGATGACCGTGGCTGAGGTTGAGGCGCACGACGTCGACCCCGGCCAGCAGCAGTGCATCGAGAACCTCCGGCGGGTCGCTGGCGGGACCCAACGTGGCCACGATCTTCGTTCGCGCGTTCATGCCTGATTAGCTAGAGGGCCATGGAGCTGCTGCTGGTTCGCCACGCCCTGCCGATCCGCCGGGAACTGATCGATGGACCCGCGGACCCGGAGTTGTCCGCCGACGGCCGAGCCCAGGCCGAGCATGTGGCGACGTACCTGTCCTCGGAGCATCTTGATGCAATCTACGCCAGTCCGCTGCGCCGTGCCCACCAGACGGCGTTGGCGATCGCTGCCCATCACCGCCTCGAGGTGCAACCCTGCGACGGCGTCGCCGAGTTCGATCGGCTCTCGCCCGACTACATCCCGACAGAGGAGCTGAAAGCAGCCAACGATCCGCGCTATCACGCCATGATCGCCGGTGAGTGGGACACCGATGAGGAGTCGTCGACCGAGTTCCGCGCACGTGTCGTCAGTACGGTCGAGTCGCTCATCGACGCCCACCCGGGGCAGTGCATCGCAGTGGTCTGCCATGGCGGCGTGATCAACACATATCTCGGCCATGTCCTCGGCCTGGCGGCACCCCGCGGTGGGTTCTTCTATCCCAACTACACCAGCATCAACCGCGTCGCCGCGGCGCGCGGTGGCGAACGCACCATCGTGACGGTCAACGAGACATCGCACCTGCGCGGGACCGGGTTGCCGATGGGCTTGTTCCAAGGCGACCGATGACCCAACTCGACGACCTCATCGCGTTCCTGGCCGCCTCCCCCTCGCCCTGGCACGTCGTCGCCACGGCGAGCGACCGGCTGATGGCGGCGGGCTTCGAGCCGACCGACACGTCGTCGGTGTGGACCGATGTGCCCACCCGCGGTTTCGTCGTCCGCGGCGGTGCCTTGGTCGCCTGGAGCCGTGGTGCGGCGACCGGCCCCGTCTCACCGCTGCGGTTGGTCGGAGCGCACACCGACTCGCCTTGCCTGCGGATCAAGCCACGACCTGATGCCGGCGGCGTCGGGTGGAAGCAGTTGGGTGTCGAGGTGTACGGCGGTGCCCTGATCAACTCGTGGCTCGACCGCGATCTCGGGATTGCCGGACGGGTGGTGATGACCGACGGGTCGGATGTCGACGTCTGCATCGACGAGGCCGTCTGCCGCATTCCGCAGCTGGCCATCCATCTCGACCGGGATGTCAACGAGCGTGGCCTGATCCTCGACAAGCAGCAACACCTCATGCCCGTGTGGGGATCCGGTGCGGCATACGCCGGGGAGTTCTCCGAATGGCTGGGCGGTCACCTGGGCACGTCGAGCCACTCCATCTCGACCTGGGAGTTGTGCCTGTTCGATCGCACACCGCCGGCGATTCTGGGCGGAGACCAGTCACTGCTCGCTGCAGGACGCCTCGACAACCAGGTGTCGTGCTGGGCAGCGGTCGATGCGATCGGCACTGCCGACCCGGCAGAGACATCGACGTCGGTCATCGCCCTGTTCGACCACGAGGAGGTCGGGTCAGAGAGCTCCACCGGGGCTGCCGGGCCACTGCTGGAGCACGTTCTGGAGCGCCTGGCCCTCGCCGCGGGCGCGTCGCGGTCCGAGTTCTTGACGCAGCTCGCGGCGAGCACCTGTGTGTCGGCCGACAACGCCCACGCCGTGCACCCCAACTACCGCGAGCGCCACGATCCCGACCATCAGCCGATCGTCAACCACGGCCCGGCGATCAAACTCAACAGCAATCAGCGCTACGCCACATCTGCCCGGTCGGCAGCCATGTTGCGTCGGGTGTTCGAGGAGGCCGGCGTTGCCTCACAGGTCTTCGTCAGCCGCAACAACATGCCGTGTGGCTCGACCATCGGTCCCATCACCGCGACGCGCCTCGGAATCGAGACCGTCGACGTCGGCGTGCCTCAACTCTCGATGCACTCGGCACGCGAGCTCTGCGGCGTCGACGACCCGATCTCGCTGGCGAATGGCCTTCGTCACTATCTCCAGCGCTCGGCCTAGAGCACCCGGGCCTGGGCGACGTCGAACAGGCGCTGCAACTCGGCGTGCAGGTCGATGGTCAACTGGCGAGCAGCGTCGCGCTGTTCCTTCGGGCTCTTGGCATCGGTCGATGCTTGAATCGGCTTGCCGATCGCGACGTGCAACTTGCTGGGGCGGATGAACTTGGCGCCCTTGGCCATTGCTCGTTCCGAGCCACCGATGCCGACGGGAATGATCGGCACACCCGCCTTGACGGCGATGTAGGTGGCGCCGTCGAACAGGGGCTGCACGATCGGGCCGCACTTGCGCTCGCCCTCCGGAAACAGCACCAATGGCTCGCCGGCCTCGAGGACGGCAATGGATCGCTTCAGGGCCTCACGGTCCGCAGAGCCACGAGTGACGGGGAACCCACCGAGTGCCGTCAACAACCGACCGAACGCCTTGTTCTTCCAGTACTTGTCGGCACCCATGAACCGCATACGGCGATGAGTGACACCCGACGCGATCGGGGTATCGAGGATGCTGCGATGCGTCGGCGCCAAGATGAACAGTCCCTCGCTGGGCACGTTCTCGCGACCTTCCACGGTCATGCGGCACCACACCCGGCAGAACGACGTGACGATGAACCGAACCAATTGGTACGCGACGCGATCCGGCATGGTGTTGCCAACGAGCCGTGTAGAGATCTTGGTCATTCCCGCTCCAGTAGTTGTTCGATTCGCGCAAGCACTTCAGCGATGCTCAGCCCCGTGGTATCTACCACGATCGAGCCGTCGGCCTCGACCAGCGGGCTGTCACTGCGCGAAGAGTCGTGATGATCGCGTCGTTCGATCGCGGCCTCGATCTCGTCGACATCGCCGCCCGCTTCGGCGACACGTCGTTCCGCTCGCACTCTTGGCGAGGCGGTGAGGTAGAGCTTCAGCTCGGCGTCGGGGAACACGACCGACCCGATGTCGCGGCCTTCGAGTACTCCCCCGCCACGTTCGTTGGCCCACCGCCGTTGCCGGCGAACCATTTCAGCGCGCACACCGCTGTTGGCCGCGACTGCACTGACCGCCGTGGTCACCCCGCGACTGCGGATCTCGGTCGTCGCGTCGAACCCGTCGACGAGTACACCGTGCTCGCCGACCTCGAGGCTCACGTCTTCGGCGAGCTTGGTGACCAGCTCGAGGTCAGCGGTGTCGACACCGCGACGCATCGCAGCCAGCGTGACGGCGCGGTACATCGCCCCGGTGTCGAGGTACTCCAGGCCGAGGCGGGCCGCCAGCGCCCGCGCCACCGTGCTCTTGCCGGCTCCGGCCGGCCCATCGATTGCGATGACGCGCACTTACCAGCTCGTCCCCTGCGGCAGGCCCTCGCTGTAGCCCGCCGCACTCTGCACCCCGACGACCGCACGATCGTGGAACTCGGCGATCGTGGCTGCTCCGGCGTAGGTACACGCCGAACGGACGCCGGCGACGATCTCGTCGATGATGTCTTCCACTCCGGGCCGATCGGGGTCGAGGTACATGCGCGACGTGCTGATGCCTTCTTCGAAGAGCTCCTTGCGGGCCCGCTCGAACGCCGTCTCGGTGCGGTTGCGGATCTTCACGGCGCGGTTGCTGGCCATGCCGAAGCTCTCCTTGTAGAGCCGTCCATCGGGATCGCGCAGTGTGTCGGCGGCGGATTCGTAGGTACCGGCCAACCACGAGCCGAACATCACGTTGGCCGCTCCGGCCGCGAGGGCAAGGGCGACATCGCGTGGATACCGAACGCCACCATCGGCCCAGATGTGCTTGCCCTGCGCTGCAGCCTCGGCCGCACATTCCAAGACCGCGCTGAACTGCGGGCGACCGACTCCCGTCATCATGCGGGTCGTGCACATGGCACCCGGACCAACGCCGACCTTCACCACATCGGCGCCGGCATTGATCAGATCGCGAGTGCCCTCGGCCGTCACGACGTTCCCGGCGACGATCGGTGCATCGGGCGCGACGGCCCGCACCTCTTCGATCGCCCGCAACGTGCGGGTCTGATGACCATGGGCCGTGTCGATCACCAACACGTCGGCGCCCATCGCCAGCAGGGACTTCGCTTTGGTTGCCGGGTCGCCGTTGATCCCGACGGCCACCGCGATCCGCAGGCGCCCCTGGTCGTCGATGGCCGGTCGATAGATCGTCGAGCGCAGCGCACCCTTGCGGGTCACACAGCCGATCAGCCGCCCGCTCTTGTCGACCACCGGTGCGACCGACAGTCGCTGCCCGCTGAGCCGGTCGTAGATCTCGTCGGGTGACGTGCCGTCTTCGATGACCATCAAGTCGCTACTCATCACGTTCTTCAACTGGCTGAAGCGATCGAAGCCGACCGCATCGTGCTCGGTGAAGATCCCAGCCGGCGCGCCGTCATCGCCAACAACCACCAACGCCCCGTGCGCACGCTTGTGGATCAAGCCCAGCGCGTCGCCGACCGTGTGCGTGGGGCCGAGCGTGATCGGCGTGTCGTAGACGATGTGGCGGGACTTCACGTACTCGATCACTCCCTCGACGACATCGAGCGGGATGTCCTGGGGAAGCACGGTCAGGCCACCGCGTCGGGCCACGGTCTCGGCCATGCGCCGACCCGCGACCGCTGTCATGTTGCTGACCACGACCGGGATCGTCGTGCCCAGCCGATCCGGTGTGCTGAGGTCGACGGTGAATCGCGACGGCACCGACGACAGGCTCGGCACCATGAAGACATCGCTGTAGGTCAGGTCGTACGGCGGGCTTTCGTTCAGCAGGCGCATACCAGCTCCAGATCGACAGTGGCCATGACGGGACCGCACAAGGCTACGGCCTCTGCACGCCAAGTGCGACGACCCGGACCGGTACGGTTGGGTCCCGTGGCGCCACCGGTTGTTCTCGTGCATGGATGGGGAGGGTCATTCGAGGCGACCTGGGAGAGCAACGGTTTCACGGAACTGTTGCGCGACGCCGGCCGCACGGTGATCGGTGTCGATCTGCTCGGTCATGGCACGGCACCCAAGCCGCACGAGCCGGCGGCGTACGCCGATCTCACCACTCGTGTGCGCGACGCGTGCCCGGCCGAGCCGGTCGACGCGATCGGCTTCTCCCTCGGCGCCATCACGCTGTTGCAATTCGCACTGCGCGAGCCCCAGCGGCTCAATCGCCTCGTCGTGGCGGGCATCGGCGCCTCGCTGTTCGAGACCGACGACTCGCGTACCCAACGCATCGTTGCGGCCCTCGAAGGCCATGGCGACCCCGACGACAACCTGGCCAGGATGTTCGTGCAGTACGCCAACCACGAGGACAACGATCTGCTGGCGCTCACGGCAGTCATGAAGCGCCCGAGAACGCCGATGGCTCCGGAGGATCTGGCGGCCGTGACGTGCCCGACCTTGGTCGTGATCGGCGATCGCGACTTCGCCGGGCCGGGACAACCGTTGGCCGACGCACTTCCTGACGCGACCCTGCGAACGCTGCGCAACGTCGACCACTTCGCTACCCCGGAAGCCTTCGGGTTCATCGACGCCGCGCTCGCATTCCTCGACGCCATCTCTCTGTGAACGACCTCGATCAGGCCCTCGCAGTGCTGCGCGCCGGTGGGCTGGTCGCCATCCCTACCGAAACCGTGTACGGCCTGGCAGCCGATGCGTCGAATCCCGCTGCCGTGCGACGGATCTTCGCCGTCAAGCAGCGACCCGTCGACCACCCGCTGATCGTCCACATCGCCGCAGCCGAACGGCTCGGCGACTGGGCCGCCACCATTCCGCGCACGGCGGCTGTGTTGGCCGACGCCTGCTGGCCGGGACCACTGACGTTGCTAGTTCCCCGTGCCACGCGAGTCCTCGATGTCGTCACCGGAGGCCTGCCAACCGTCGGAGTGCGAGTGCCGGCACATCCACTGACACTCGAGCTGTTGGAGCGGTTCGGCGGAGGTCTGGCGGCGCCATCGGCCAATCGGTTCGGCCGCGTCAGCCCGACGACGGCCGAGCACGTGCGCGCCGATCTCGGCGACGACGTCGACTTCGTGCTCGACGGTGGGCCGTGCCCGATCGGTGTCGAGTCGACGATCGTCGACTGCACCGTGGATCCGCCTCAGGTGGTGCGCCCGGGAGGAATTCCGAGCGAGCACATCGCCGCATTGCTCGATCAGGTGCTCGGCGACCAGGACGGACCGAGTCGTGCGCCAGGGATGCTCGAGTCGCACTATGCGCCGCGCTGTCGCGTGTTGCTGGCATCAACGCCCGCCGCGGCTCAGGCGCTTTCCGCCGACTGGCCGGAGAGCGAAGTCGTCGACGATGCCGACGTCGTGCGGTACGCCCACACGCTCTACAGCCGCCTGCGCGACGCCGACGATCGACACGTCGAGGTCGTGATCGCCGTCCTCCCACCGGCCAGCGGCCTGGGCCACGCCATCCGCGACCGCCTCACCAAAGCGGCCGCCTCCTCCTCGTCCCACTAGCCCGATCCCGTTCCCGTTCTCGTGTGAGCCCGATCGCGCCCGAACACGCGCGATCCGACTCACACCCGGTCTCTTGGTGATGACCAGCGAATCGGGCAGCGTGCCGACTCACCCCTGCGCTGAGTGACTGCCACTCACCTCACAGCTGATTCAGGTTGGCGACCCAACGATCACGGACGTCTTCGACGTCGGGGGCGGGGTCCCCACCGATCGACGCCACCGTCAGTGTCACCGTGCTGCCACCCGCGTCGGGCACGAGATCGAGCCGGCACCAGCACGGCGCGGGATCGGTGAGATGGACCTCCAGCAGGTATGGCGGGTCGTCGACCAGGACCTCGCCCATCCACGACGTCACCACCAGCAAGGCCTCGAAGGCCTCGGCGGGCAGGGTGTCGATGGTGAACGACGGCGCGTCGTACTGGACACCCTGGTAGCGACGGGGAGGACTCGGCGCTGCCTCAGGAGTCGTAGCAGCCGGCGCTGAAACGGACTCGGGCTGCGGATGCAGCAATTGAAACTCGACGACGTCGAACGCCGCGTTGATCTCGCCCATCCGGACCGCGTCACCGCCGTGGTCGGGGTGGAACTGTGCCGCCAGCCGGCGACGTGCCGAGCGAACCTCGGCGAGGGTGGCGCCGGGGCTGACACCCAGGATTGCGAAGGGGTCGGCGCTCACGCTGTCGACGGGTGGGTCGCCATGCGCAACTCGGCATAGCGAGCCCGCACACCGGCCGAGTCACCCATCGGCTCACCGAGTGCCGTGCCAACGCCGAGGCCCCAGCGCTCGGCGACGGCTGCGTGGGCGACGTCGAGGGCGATCGCGGCAGCTTGCACGCAGGCACCGGTTGCCACCGCCTCGTCTGCGTCGGCCAATGAGACCGGGAGCTCGCACAGCTCGGCGACCACACGGCGGAATGCAGCGCTGCGCGCCCCGCCGCCGACCAGGCGCACGGCACTCAGCGGGGTCGTCTTGCCCAACGCGTCGAGCGCATCCAGCAGGCCGCACACAACTCCCTCGACGGCAGCGCGAGCGATCTGCTCGCGTGACACGTCGCTGCGCAGCCCGGCCACAAGGCCGGTGGCCTTGGGGAGGTTCGGCGTGCGCTCGCCGTCGAAGTACGGCAGCAGCGTCAGCCCACCGGCCCCGGAAGGCGCCGCCAACGCGAGGCGGTCGAACTCGGCGTGGTCGACCCCGAGCAATCGGGCGATCGCGTCGGTCACCTTGGTTGCGTTGAGCGTGCAGGCCAACGGCAGGAAGCAACCGGTCGCGTCCGCGAACCCGGCCACGGCTCCCGTCGCATCGTGCGTCGATCGGTCACTGAGGGCATAGGCGGTGCCGGAGGTACCGAGGGAGAGCACCGCAACTCCGGGCTGTAAGCCGAGGCCGAGTGCGGCGGCCATGTTGTCGCCGGTACCGCAGGCCACCTTCACGCCGTTCCACTGGCCAACCACCTCGGTCGCACCGGCGACACGTGGTACCACGCTCAACCAGTCGCGGTCCTTGTCGATGATCGACAAGATGTCCCATCGATACTCACCGGACGAAGGAGACCAGTAGCCCGTGCCGGAGGCATCGCCGCGGTCGGTGACCAATTCGTCCGTCAGGCGCATCGTCATCCAGTCGTGGGGCAACACGACGTGGGCCAACCTGGCCCACGTCTCGTCCTCGGTGCGGTGCAGCCAGCTCAACTTGGTGACCGTGAAGGCGGCGACCGGCACGCTGCCGACGGCAGCGGCCCAATCGGACGCGCCTCCGGGGAGTTGCTTCAGCAGCCATCCCGAGTCGGGAGCCGTCTCGGTGTCGTTCCACAGCTTGGCCGGACGAATCACCTCGCGGTCGGCATCGAGCACGACCATTCCGTGTTGCTGTCCGGCAACGCTGATCGCCTCGACGGCCGGTGATCCCGCCGCTGCCCATGCCGTCTCGAATGCTGACCACCACGCGTGCGGATCCTGTTCGGATCGAGGAGGGGACGTCGCAGGGTGCGGCGCCGCGCCGCGCGAAACGACCTCACCCGTGTCGAGGTTGCGGACCTCGACCTTCGTGCTCTGCGTCGACGAATCGACCCCAGCGACCAAACGTGCGGTCATCGCGGACCCACAGCAGCGGAGTTTCGCCGAACGTCAGACATGCACGAACCGTAGCTGGCCTGCCATGATCGCTCTGATGCAGAGCACGCTCCCATACATCGACGCCGACGAGCTGTTCCGACTGGTTCCGTTGGCCGATGCGCTCACTGCGCTGCGGCGGTGCTTCGCCGCTACCCCATCGCACGTGGACCGCGTACATTCCCGTGCCGGTGGTGGAGAGTTCCTGGTGATGCCGGCCGCGGCCGGCGACGTCGCTGGAGTGAAACTGGTCGGCATCCAGCCGGCGAACCCGGAGCGCGGGCTGCCGATCATCCAGGGTGTCTACGTCTTGTTCGACATGCGCATCGGCCAGCCGATCGCGTTGCTCGACGGAGCAGCGCTGACCACGTTGCGAACACCGATGATCTCTGCGCTGGCAACCGACGCGCTCGCACGGGCCGACTGCCGATCGATCGGGCTGATCGGTACCGGCCCGCAAGCCGTCGCTCACCTGCACGCCATGCGTGTCGTTCGACCCGACATCGATCACGTCGTGGTTGCCGGCCGCACCCCGGCTCACGTCTCGAGCGTGGTGGATCAGTTGGTCTCGGCGGGCGAGTCAGCGACGATCGGCAGCTACGCCGATGCAGCGTCGTGCGACATCGTGTGTGCGGCGACGCGTGCTGACCGAGCGCTCTTCGGTCTCGCCGAGGTGCGCCATGGCACCCATCTCAACCTGGTCGGCTCCTACCGCCTCGACCTGCGCGAGGTCGCTGCGGATCTGGTGGCAACGTCGACGGTCGCTGTCGACGACATCGCCGCGGCGCATGCCGAGGCCGGCGACCTGCACCTGGCGGTGGAGGAAGGCGTATGGTCATGGGACCAGATCGCCGGTGACTTGACCGACCTGGCCGGCGGTCGACTTCGGCGCACTTCGCCCGATGAGATCACCCTGTTCAAGAGCGTCGGATTGGCCGTGCAGGACTTGGTGATCGCCCAATGCGCTGCCGAGGCAGCGGGAATCCTGGAGACGTCGTGAGCAAAGCCGTCGTGATCGTCGGTGGTGGCCTGGTCGGTCTGTCGTCGGCGCTGTTCCTCACCGAGGCGGGCGCCGATGTCACCATCGTCGACAGTGCCGCACTCGGCAGCGGGGCCGCCCGCGGCAATGCCGGGTTCATGTGCACCGCGATCGTCGAGCCGCTACCCGCGCCCGGCGCGATCGGCAACGCCCTCAAGTCGTTGCGCGATCCGGCTCGGGCCTTGCGCATCCTGCCCAAGGCAATCCCGCGGATGGCCCCGTGGCTGCTGACCTTCGCACGCAACTGCACGGCCTCGCGCTACCAGTCGGGTCGGGCCGCGCTGGCCGAGTTCAACCGCAACAGCTCGGCGGTGCTGGAGCGCCTGACCAGTCAGGGTGCGGCAGTCACGCTGAGCCGAGAACTGTTGGTGCCGTATCACGATGTCGCCAAGGCCGAGCATCACTTCAAGGCGTTGCAGCCGATGGTCGAATTCGGCGCACGCATCCCCGATCGCGTGGTCGACGGCGATGAGCTCCGCCGCATCGCGCCGGCCATCACCGACCACGTTCGCGCCGGTCTGGTCATGCCTGGCGACCGATCGATCGACCCACGCCGTTACGTCGACTCCGTGATCGAGATCCTGCGGACACGAGGCGCACGGTTCCTCGAACACACCGAGATCACCCGTGTCGTGTCAACTGACGATCGCGTTCGTGCCCTGGAGACATCGAACGGGACCATCGACGGCGAGGAGTTCGTGCTGACAGCTGGAGCCGGCTCGCGCCTCCTTGCCAAGCATTTCGATCTGCGGCTGGCGGTCATCCCTGGCCAGGGCTACAACGTCGGTCTCCCCACGTCGCCCGGTCTGCAGCAACCGGTGATCTTCGAGGAGGTTCATGCGGTGGCGACCCCGTTCGAAGACCGCATCCGCCTCGGCGGCACGATGGAGTTCGGCGGCGATCACCCACCGTTCGACGCGCGACGGATCGAGTCGATCATCACGTCCATGCGAAGGTTCCTGGATCTCGACTGGGATGAGCGGTTCGACACGTGGGCGGGGTCACGGCCGATGAGTGCCGATGGGTTGCCGTTCATGGGTCGGCCGAAGCGGTGGCGCAACGTCGTCGTCGGTGCCGGTCACGGCATGTTCGGTCTCACCATGGCGCCGCCGAGCGGCGTGGCGATCTCAGAACTGATCATGACCGGACGAAGCTCCACCGACATCAGTGCGTTCGACCCCGACCGCAGCGCGTTGCGTCGCTGAGCGCGAGCTACAGCGCGCCGACCTCGTCGCCCCACACGTCACTGAGCACGTACCCGAGCGGGTACGGATCGGTCGGGTCCACGGTGCTCGTACGGGTGCCGACCACCCATCCGCGTCCGGAGATTCGCGGCAAGACCGCTGCCCGGCCGCCCACCGTTGTCTCGCCGATCATCTCGACGACGAACTCGCTGTCGATCAGTGATCGGGCGATGAAACGACTCCCGACCTCGGCCTTGCCACGGGCCGCGAGCAACGCCAGGCGCGCAGAGTTGCCGGTGCCACACGGCGAACGATCAACGCGTCCACTGAGCACCGTCGCGCCGCGAAGCGAACCGTTGGCAGGGTCGTCGTCACCGATCAGCATCACGTAGGAGATGAAGTCGATCTCGGGGATCTCCGGGTGTTGCACGGTGATCGACTGCCGAGCCGCCAACGAGATCGCGGTTCCTGCCTCGACGACCTGGCGGGCGCTCTGACGATCGAGCTTCACACCGAACTGCGCGGGGTCGGCGAACACGTAGTAGCAACCGCCGTAGGCGACATCGACTTGAATCTCGCCGAGCCCGGGGACGAACAGCGGCACGTCGAGCGCCTCGACGAACGATGGCACCCCGTCGAACGTCACCCGCTCGCAGCGCCCGTCTCGACACATCGCTGTCGCCCGGATCAGCCCGGCGGCAGTCTCCAACACCACCCGCGTCTCAGGCTCCACCATCGGCAGCGTGCCGGTCTCCAACAGCGCGGTGACCACACAGATGGTGTTCGAACCACTCATCGCATGGGCGCGGTCGGCCTGGCAGATGATGAACCCTGCATCGGCCTGCGGATCGCGCGACGGGAAGACCAAGTTGGCACTGGTCTGCGGTCGACCCCGTGGCTCGAAGCACAGGAACTTACGAATCGAATCATCGACCTCGTTGATGTGCCGAAGCTTGTCGCGCATTGTGGCGCCTGGCACGTCGAACACCGAACCGAGGTAGCAGGTGCCCTGCTCACCCTCGGCATGTACCTCGATCGCTGTGTACGACGTGGTCGAGCGCATGGCCGGGTCAGGCCTTCGCGAACGGTGCGGCCAGGGCGTGGTCGAGCACGACCAGGAACTCGGCGGCAACGTCGTCGGTGAGCCCCAACAGCGGTGCCCGCACCGGCCCGCAATCGAAACCTTGATGGGCCAGACCGAGCTTCGCCTTGGAGTTGTACGAGCCGCTCTCCATGTTCTGGATCCACGGCAGCAACTCGGCGAACTGCCGCCGCGCCAGCCCGTAGTTGCCCTCGTTGGCGGTGTTCATGATCACGACGTGATGGCGAGGCAACACGTTGGCCGTACCTGCGAGCCAGCTGCGCACACCCCAAGCGAAGTAGTCGGCGGCCTGGTCGTCGCTGCCACACATGATCTCGAGGTTGCCGGTGTAGGTCCGTTGCAACGTCAAGAACCGCGAGAAGTCGCCACTGGACTCCTTGATGGCAACGATGTTCGGATGGTCGGCAACGGCGTCGAGGCACTCGAAGCCGATCTCCACACCGGCGCGCGCCGGATAGTTGTAGAGCACGACCGGCTTGTCGACCGCGTCGGCGACGGCGCGGTAGTGCGCGGCCAGCTCGCGCTGGGTGGGCAGCGATGTGGGCGGGGCGGCCAGCATGATGGCGTCGTAGCCCATGGCGATGGCGGCCTCGGCAAGGTGCACCGCTTCCCGAGTCGACCCGGCATTGCAGCCGGCGATGAGCTGCGCACGCTTGCCGACGACCTCGGCGGTGTGGGCCATCACGCTCTTGCGCTCGTCGGACGACATCGCGTAGTACTCGCCGGTGGTGCCGCACGACACCACGCCACGGACTCCACCATCGAGGCAGAAGTCGATCACCTTCGTCAGCGTGGAGAGATCGAGTCCCTCGTTCGCATCGAACGGGGTGACGACGGGGACGTACACACCTTCAAGTTGCAAGTCGCTCATGCCCAAACGGTACCACTGGCCATCTCGCGGTCTGCTGGCGATGCCGGCCGTCAGCCGAGGGCCATCAGTGCCACCCCGACACCGCTGGCCGCCACCCCAACGGCCTGCCAGGTACGCAGGCGCTCCTTGTTGAAGATCACCGAGAGCACGACAGCCACCGCTGCGAACTGCGAGGCGGCGACTGACACCGGACCGGCGGCGCCCTTGATGTAGCCGAGCTTCAAGGAAGCCAGCGCCACGCCGCCGGCCAGGCCGGAGCCGATCCCCCAGATCCGCGCCGGCGCCCGCAGTGCCAGGATCGGAGCCTTGTCGAACGGTTGCAACGCGGTCAGGAACAGCAGTCCGGACAGTCGTTGAATCATCACCGGAGACAGGCCGGCAGCGTCCGAGGTTTCCGAAGTCAGGGTGAAGGCGATGCCGAACAGCACACCAGCTCCGACTCCGAGGATCACCCCGATCTTCACGCTTCCCATCCCGCCGCGCTGATACGTGGTGAGCACCAGTGCCAGCAGGCCCAACGCCATGCCGCACGCCGCGAGCGTGCCGGGTGTGTGCCCCCTGCTGAGGTCGTACAGGACGGGCACCGCTGCCAGCAACACCGACGCGGTCGGGGCGACGATGCCCATGCGGGCCACCGTGTACCCGCGGTAGAGCATCACCAGACCACCCGACAACGTGATGCCAGAGACAGTGCTCAAGATCACATCGCGTAGCGTCCATTCGACCGGCTTGACGAACAGCAGCAGCGGCGCGATCAAGCCCGAGACAGCAAGGTTGGTGCGGCTGACCGACACCGAACTGATCGTCCGCGAGGCACGATTCGCGGCGAAGTCGCTGACGCCCAGCAACACGCCCGCGACAACGCCCAGAATGACACCCATCGTCGCCTCAGTCCGTGACCGGGACGCGCTCTGTCAGCGACGGAGGCGGATCGGCCGGCGCCCCGTA
>JANMNE010000417.1:0-3189 GCA_031373785.1 Ilumatobacteraceae bacterium | reverse complement strand
AACACGATGCAGGTGGCCGACCTCGACGTCGCGCTGGCCAAGGCGTACGAGCGCGGGGGCGTGCTGGCGCTCGACAAGATGGTGATCCCCGGCGTCGGTACGGTCGCCTACGTGCTCGACAGCGAGGCCAACGTCATTGGGATGTTGCAGCCTGAGGCGTGATGGTGCGTCCATGAAGGCCCTGACGCTTCCACCCCGTGTCAGGTCGGGTGATGCGGTCGCACTGGTCAGCCCGTCGTGGTTCGCCGCTGGGGCGTTTCCTCACCGCGTCGAGCGCGGGCGGGCCTACATCGAGTCGCTCGGGCTCCGCTTCGAGGTGATGCCCAACGCGCTGGAACGCGGGGCATGGACGGCAGGAAGCGCCAGACAACGAGCCGACGATCTGCACGCCGCCTTCGCGGACCCGGAGGTCGCCGTCGTGCTGTGTGCCATTGGCGGCAACCACTCGAACGAGCTCGTCGATCTCCTCGACTACGACTTGATCCGTGCTCACCCCAAGATCTTCCAGGGATTGTCCGACATCACGGTCCTGCATTGCGCGCTACAGCGGCACGCCGAAATCGCCACGTTCTACGGTCCAGCGTTGGTCACCAGCCTCGCCGAGTTCCCCGCGGTGTTCGACCTGACCGATCGGGCGATGCGGGCCGCCTGGTTCGATGATGCGCCGCTGCGCTTCGAAGCCGCGGCCGAATGGACCGACGAGTTCCTCGATTTCGGGACCAAGGCCGATCTCGGCAGGCCTCGCGAACGGCGTCCTGGCGGTGGGTGGGTCTGGCTGCACCCGGGCACAGCGGCTGGGCGGATCATCGGAGGGTGCATCGAGTCGCTCTGCTGGCATGTCAAGGGCTCGCCGGAGTGGCCCGATCTCGAGGGATGTGTGCTCCTGCTCGAACCGTCGGAAGAGGCGCCACCACCATCCGCTGTGGCGTCGTACCTCACCGATCTGCGACGCCTTGGCGTCATGGACCAGATCGCCGGCCTGGTGTTTTCCAGACCGATCAACTACCGGGCCGACGACATCTCGGTCCTCTGGGATGTCGTGCGTGACGCGACGGGCGGCGCGGGCATCCCGGTGCTGGCCAACTTCGATTGCGGTCACAGCGATCCGATGCTCACCGTGCCGCTGGGGGTCGAGGTGCAGCTCGACTCGGTGACCGATTCGTTCGTGACGAGTCTGGCACCGACGACGGGTTGACTCGTCAGCGGTTGTCGGGGTCCTCGAACTCCTCGAGGTCAGGCAGCACGAGGTCCCAACGATCGAGGCAGTCCTCGCAGCGATAGGCGACGAAATCGCCGGGAAGCCATGCGCCGTCCTCGCGCGGTTGCGTCAGCAGGTGGCAACGGCCGCCGCAGTCGATGCAGACGATCAGCGGTTCGGGTTCCAATGCGATAGCGCGGCACGCTATACCGTGAGGCCGTGCCAGCTGTCGCAGCCATCGACGAGGCCGGTGTCGCACTGGCGCAACTGCTGTCGGAGCTCGTCGCCTTCCCGACCGAGAGCACCACCTCGAACCTCGGCCTGATCCAATGGGTCGCCGATCATGTCGAGTCGAACGGCGGGCGTTCGACCGTGCTTGCGGGCAGTGAAGGGCGCGCCAACCTGCTTGCGTCCTTCGGCCCGGTCGCGCCCGGCGGCGTGATGCTGTCGGGTCACACCGATGTCGTGCCCGCCGGTACCGGCTGGGCGACGGACCCGTATTCGATGACCAAGGTCGGCGATGCGTTGTATGGCCGCGGGACTGCCGACATGAAGGGCTTCATCGCGGCAGTCATCCGGGTCACCGAGCGGTTCCGCGGGGTTGATCTGGCGCGCCCATTGCATCTCGCCCTGTCGTTCGACGAGGAGATCGGTTGCATCGGTGTCCGTGATGCGCTCGACGTGATTGCCCGCAGCGACGACATCCGGCCCGACGTCGTGGTGATCGGCGAGCCGACAATGATGCGACCTCGCCACAGCCACATGGGAAAGCTGGCGTATGAGATCCTGTGCCGTGCGGCGGCCGCTCATTCCAGCATGTCGCACGACAGACCAAGTGCCATCGCCTCGGCTGCCAGGCTGATCCATGCGCTCAACGAGCTACAGCTGCGTCACCGGCCGTTGGGGGAGCCGGAGGTCACGTTCAACTGCGGGACCATCGCAGGCGGGGGCGCGCTCAACGTGATCGCCGATCGTTGCACGTTCACCTTCGAGACGCGCTTCACCGTCGATCACGACCCCGACGCCCTCCTGCGAAATTTCTGGGATGCCGTCGAGGTCGAACGCGCCGCATTGGCCGCCGCAGGCGGATCGGTGCAGGCCACCGAGATCACTCGCTACCCGGCGCTGCGCACGGACTCCGACGATCCGTGGCTGCGTGTGATCGAACGCATCGCCGACGCCGGGCCGGCGACGTCCATCGGATTCGGCACCGAGGGCGGCCTGTTCGCGGCAGCGCTCGACGCGTCGGTGGTGATCTGTGGGCCCGGCGACATCGCTGTTGCTCATCGTCCGGATGAGTACGTCAGTGTCGAACAGTTGCTGCGATGCGAGCGGTTCCTCACCGGTCTGGTCCAACAGGTCTGTGTCGAGCCCACCGCCGTGGGCTAGATGTACAGCGAGACTACGAAGATGGAGAACCAGACAATGGAAACGGTGACATTGCCAGCCGATGGGACGTCGACTGATCGCCTGCTTGCAGCCGTGGAGGAACTCGGGCCGCTGTGGCGGCAGCGGATGGCCGAGCACGACCGCACGTCGACGTTCCCGGACGAGAACCTCGCCGAGGCGAAGGAGGCCGGCCTGCACCGATTGACGATCCCGGTCGAGTACGGCGGGTTCGGCTACTGGATGCCCGGCAACTTCAGCGGCCTCTACCGGCTGCTGGAGCGCATGGCGTATTGGGACACCAACACCGCACAGTTGTTGCAAGTGCACAATCATGCGGCCGGGATCATCTCGTTCCATTCGTCACCTGCTCAACGCGATCGGTATCTCCCGCAGATCGTCGACGGCGCATATCTCGCCTCGCTGGGCTCGGAGGCCCACCTGTACGAGAACGGTGCGGAGGCGCTGGCCTCCGAGCTGACGGCGGTGGAGGGTGGCTATCGACTGACGGCGCGCAAGGCGTTCGCCTCGGTCGCGGCCATCGCCAAGTACCTCTTGGTGTGGTGTGCCGTCGAGGGTGACACCCCCTACGCCGGCCGCATGGT
>JANMNE010000393.1:0-9666 GCA_031373785.1 Ilumatobacteraceae bacterium | reverse complement strand
CGCCAGGTTCACTGCATTGGCATGAACAACTGCGACGGTTACGGCTGCGTTGTCGTGCATGATCGGCAGCACGTGCGAGTAGGTCTGCAAGGTGATCGCGATGTTCGAGTGTCCGAGGCGTTCTTGCACGACACGCGGATGAACATCCGCCTGCAGCGCCAGCGTGTGCCGCAGACCATGCAACGGGATCGAAGGCAGGCGGTGGCGGATCACCGCCCGCCTGAACGCTTGATAGACCCGCTCAGGATGCAGCGGCGCCCCATCAGGCTCACAGAACACCAGCCGATCCCCGACACCTTGAGCACCCGCCGCCGGTCGGGCGAGCATCGCACGCTGATGCTCCCGAAGCACCTCAACCGTCGCCGGGTCGAGTGCGACCGGCACCAAGTTCATCAAGATCGCGGGCCAAGCTGACTTGGACCCCGCCGGAAACGTTGTCGGCACCACACATCGCACACAGACGACAGGAGCGCTCCGGAACCTGCACGCCGCGCTCGCCGCCGCCGGCGCCGAACAGGCCGACATGACGTCGATGACGTGGTACGTCGTCGACTACACCGAAGAGGTCCTCACGGAGCTCTATCTCGGCAGTAGCGACCGTCAGGCCGAGACCGGCGAGCCCCCGCTGCCGACTGCTCTCACCCCTCGTCGGCGTCTCGGCGCTCTGGAAGGCGGGCCTTCTGGTGGAGATTTCAGCAACTGCCGTCATCTGAGCCTCGGCCCGCACACGGCGCAGCCCGAACCGCGTGGACAGCATCTTCTACGTCGGGTGGGTCTGGATCCCAAGATCCGCTGTTGAGATCGACGAACAGCAACAATGGGAGTGAGGACAGAGGAATCGCCCCCGGTTCAGTCGATTGAGCCGCGCTCAACGATCCATTGCGTCGGTTGCCCGGTCACGGTTGCGATGTGGTCGAAATCTGCGTCGTAGTGCAAGACCGTGAGCGACGTGGCCTCGGCGACCGCCGCGATCAGGAGATCCGGCACCTTGCGGCCCTTCAGTCCCTGGGCGGCAAGTTCGCGTTGGACCTGTTTTGCGCGGTCGAAGTGATGTGCTTCAACATCGATTCGGCGGAACACTCCGAGTGCCACGAGGAGACGGTCCCACTCGTCCCCGTTGCGCGCCGAGTAGCCGATCTCGAGATCGGTCATGGTCGTGCGCGCCAAGCCTTCGCCGTCGAGCTCTTCGATTCGCCGGAGGATCGGTGGGGCGATCAGCCTGGTGAGAACGCTCGTGTCGAGCAGGAACATCAGCGCCACGCCGCGGAGCGGTCGTCCAGGTCCGCATCCGCAAGCACTGACAGGGCGCTTGCAAGTTGGGTGCTGCGCTGATCGGCGGCGCTGCGGAGGGCTTCGTTGACGGTGTCCTTGATCGTGCGGGTGCCGAGGCGAGCGCGGGCCGCATCGAGCGCATCGTCATCGACGTCGATCAATCGCTTGGTCATCAGGAGAGTATATACACGTCATGATAGCGGATATACGCCTGGCCAACGCAGCACTCTCAGCGAGTCCGTTCCAGTGTGACCGTATAGGTGCCGACGGGTTGGCCGTCGCCGTCGAAGGTGAAGCGATTCTCGATGGTTCCTTCGAAGCCGGCGGAGCCAACCCGCGAACGACTCCTCGTCAATCTTGCGTGCCGCGACATCGAGCATGGCCTGGACAGCGTCATCCACGTCGGGTGGGTCCGGATCCCAAGATCCACCGTTGAGATCGACGAACAGCAACAGGCACGCCCACGCCGTGCGCTTGTTGCCATCGGGCAGCGGATGATTCCACGCAAGGCGGCACGTGAGTACGGCCGCCTTGTCGTACAGGTCCGGGCAGAAATCCTCGTCTCCAAAACCGGCCTGTGGCGCGTGCAGTGCCGAATCTGCCAGCTCGGCGCGGCTCGCCTTGATCAGTGTCGTGGTATCGACCACGGTGACCTGCTCGGCCAACCAGAAGAACTCGGCGAGGGCGAGGTACCGAGTCACTCCGCTAGACGATCGATGATCGCTTGGTCACGCTCGAGGAGCCGACGTGCACGGCTCATGAAATCGGCATCCGACCGAACGCGATCGATCTCGGTGGACAACGAATCGATGATCAACTGGTTCACGCTCGTGCCATGCACTCGAGCGACCGTCTCAGCCTCATTGGCGAGGTCATCGGGAAGCCGTACCGTCGTCTGCTTTGTCATGCAACCACGATACCACGACATCATCGTCGAATCAGGCCGGCACCAGGACGGACGGAACGGCAACGGGACGGGAGATACCGGTCACGTGCGGCCACGCCCGGTCAACAACGGCCACTCGAAATCGGTCCCTCACCAGGGGTGATGGCCACTGGCCGGGTACGACGCGCTCCGACGGACGATGGTTCGATTCCCCCAGCTCCACCAAAAAGGCTGTCTACCAGGAAGTTTGTACCGGTTGGACGGAAGGATCATTCCCCGACTCGCTTATCGGGCCAAGGAATGGATCGGTCAGTCCACTGCCAGTGCGTCCCGGAGTCGTCGAGCCCTACTCAGGTCTGTCATTTCGTTGTCGGATGCGAACAGGTCGCACGTTGCGGTCAGGAGCTCCAGGGCCTGGTGGGGACGAGCAGAGTCGATGCGGAGTGAGGCGAGGCTGGTTGCCGCTCGAAGTTGGAAGAATCGCGCGCTCTGTCGACATGCCACATCGAGCGCCCGTTGCATCGCGGCCTCGGCCGGCTCGATGGCGGTGGCATCGTGGGCCCGCAGCAGCTCGCCGTGGACTCGGTGGAACTCGGGATCCCACCAGTGGGATCCGGTCTCCTCTGCCATCATGAGTCGGTTCTCGATGTGGTCGAGGGCCTCGACGGTGTTCCCGGCCAGGGCGAGCGTCGCCGCAAGAGCAGAGTCGAGCGGAAAGCACCACGCACCCCAGAACTCCTGCCATACCGGAGCGACGGCGCGCATGAGGGCGAGGCCCGCCTCGATGTGGCCCTCGAGCACCAGCGCATTGGCGCGGAACCCGTCGGCGTAGGCGGATGCCACGTCGGGCAGGGCGCCGTCGCCGACGAGCGTGTGCAGGACGTCGGCATGCCTGTGAAGGGCATCGACGTCGCCGTCGAGTAGGGCGATGTTGAGCGCGCTGTTGAAGCTTTCGAGTCGGGTGTACGGGTGGCCGAGGTCCTCGGCGAGCGAGAGTGCTGACACGGAACGTTCGCGTGCCAGATTGGGTTGGCCGAGCAACCAGAGCGCCATCGCATCGAGGTTGCGCGAGCAGACCCCAGGGTCGTGACCTCCGTACGAGAACGTGAGCCGATGGTGGTCCTCGGGTCGATACTGCCCGATGCCGATCTCGGCGTGATGGCGGACGGCCGCCGGCTCACCGACGAGCGACAGCCCTGACCATTGGACGTGGTGAGCCTCGAGCTGTAGCGCTTCGTCGTCCAGGCCACGAGCCAACTCGAACAGTTCGTCGCCGAGCTCACGCGCGATGCCGACTTGGCCCCGCATCAGGTGAACGAACCAAAGCCCCCACGCGGCCTCGTACTGCTGGCGCATCGTTCCCGACGAAGCGGCGAGCGCACGTGCACGCCGGTAGGCGTCTTCTACGGCCTGGTCCGCAGGTCCGACGCTTTGTACGAGTGCGCTGGCGGTCGACAACTCGATCGAGAGCTCGAGGTGTTCTCGGTCACCCGTCATCATGTGAGTGAGCGACGAGCGGGCCTGGTCCAGGTGATCGAGCGCGTCGGAGAACGCCGCGGCAGCGGTGGCGGAGTCCGCAGCTCGCACCCAGGCCTCGATCGCCGGTCCGTGCTGCTCGGCTCCCGAACGGTGTCGAGCCAGCAGCTCCGGCGACACATGGGCTCCGTCGGCGATGCTCGCCTCCAAGACTTCGGCCACGCGGCGATGGTGCTCGCGGCATAGGCTTGGGGGAATCTCGCTATAGGCGACCTCCTGGGTGAGAGCGTGCTTGAACACGTAACCGGATTCGCGCTGATATCTCGATCCGAACAGCAGCTCGGCAGCTTGCAGCTCGTCGAGGTCGTGGGAGCGGTCGATGAGCGTGCCAGCCATGACGGAGTCCAGCAGCAGGGCTGGAACATCGCTGCCGATGACCGCAGCGAGCGACAGGATCTCGCGCGCGCCGCCCGAGAGCCTGCCGACGCGGTCAGCCACGAGCGTGTGCACCGAGGCTGGCACCTCACTCGACGAGGTGTCGACGAGCTTCAGGCCACCTGGCTCACCGGTCAGACCTCCTTGCGCCTGAGCCGATCGAACGACCTCTTCGATGAACAACGGGGTTCCGCCTGTTCGGCCGATCACCCTTGACTTCCATCGCTCGAGGGTCGGGTCGTCGCCGACGAGATGATCGATCATCAGGGCCGAGTCCGCTGAATCGAGGGCGTCGATCCGGAGGTGCGAGTAGTAACTTTTCGTCGACCACGCATCAACGAAGTCAGGCCGGTAGGTGACCATCACGAGGCACGCGCGGCGAGCGCTCCGGGTGATGATGAGGTCGACGAAGTGCAGTGTCGCTTCGTCGACCCAGTGGAGATCCTCGAAGACGACGAGCGACGGTCGATCCTCGTCGATGAGGACATCGACGAGCGCTGCGACCGAACGGGAGCGACGGAGCTCGGGGTCGGTGGCACTCCAGTCGTCGCTCACACGATCTGGACGGATCACGGCCAGTAGGGCTGCCACATCTGGGAGGGAGATCGTCCCGGTGTGCTCGAGGTGTGACCGGAGCGTCTCCTCACCGGTGAGCTCCCGAGGGCTCAGGTGGAGTCGGTCCATCAGGACATTTCGAATCGGGAAGAACGGTGTTCGGGCTTCGAGCGGCGAGGCGGCGGCTACGAACGCCTCGAATCCATGTTTCGACGCGAGCACCACGGCCTCGTGGATGAGCCTCGACTTGCCTGCACCTGGCTCGCCGCTCACCGCAACGACCCGTCCATGCCCGCCGGTGACACCGCTCAGCCAACTGTCCAACCGGCCAACCTCGTGATCGCGTCCGAACAACGGAGTGAGGCCCCGCTCCGCGCGCGCTTCCCACGGGCTGCTCCAGCTTGCGTCGTCATCGAGGCGATAGAAGTCGCCCGCGCCGACGGCGTGCGATCGGGGTTCGCATCGACGGGCACCCCGCAACCCCAAGGCCAACTCACGCGTCTCAGCGGCAAGGAGGATCTCGTCCGGAAGCGCGAGGGCGGTCAGTGCGATCGCGCGCTGCACGGGAGCGCCGTGCAGGGTTCGTCTGCCATCTGATGATGCCGAGTCCGACAGGATTGCACCGCTGACGAGTGCAATCCGCCAGCTGAACCGGATTCCATCGGGAGCGCCGTGCTCCGCTGCGGACTCACGGATCTCGATCGCGGCCTGCACGGCTCTCATCGCATGGTGCTCCTGAGCGACAGGTGCTCCGAACACGCCGATCGTCGCGCCACTCTCATGAATCGACTGGCCTCCGTTTCGTCGAACGATCGCGTCGATGCCGTCGGCGAACGCCTCGGTCGATCGTCGCCATCCCTCGGGATTCATCGATGATGACTCCCGTGGCTCGATGCGAAAATCGCAACGCAGCAGGGTGACGACCTTGACGGTCGACCGAGTCCGATCTCCGGGCTGTTCGGCGTCGGGCTGCTGCTTGGGGGTCTCGCCAATGGCGACCTGGGCGATCAGGCGATATCCGGACTTGTGAACGGTCTCGATGACTCGCGGCGAGCGGGCGCTGTCGTCGAACGCACGCCGGAGCTTGATGATGGTTGCGGAGACGGCGTCGTCGCCGACGAACGCTCCGCCCCAGACCGTGTCGAGCAGCTCGGTCCGCGTCACGACAACACCCGGCTTCGCCGCGAGGAGAACGAGCACCTGCATCGCTTTGGGCTCGAGGCGCCGAGTGTTCTCGCCTTTGATGATCTGGTGTGCGGCGACATCGAGTTGCCAGCCGTCGACGATCGGATCCGGATGGCTCATCCGTAGGAACTTAGTAGGAACAGCATCGGCTGCCCTTCAGGACTCGTTCGCCGCACTCGGTGAGCATGGGACCCGACACACCACGGGCAGTCCACGGCCAGTCGGCCGGGCGGCCCGTCGTCCCGACCGACAAGGAGCACTGACTTCCATGGCAACGTATCGACACCATCTTCCTCAGCTGGACGGAGGCCTGTTCCTCAACGATGCCGGCCTCGAGACCGACCTGATCTTCAACCACGGCATCGACATACCTGAGTTCGCGGCTCACACCCTGCTGCCGGACGAGCGCGGCCGCGCCGCACTGACGAGATATATGGAGGGATTCCTCGGCCTCGCCCGCGACACCGGGTGCGGTTTCGTACTCGACACGCAGACATGGCGGGCACAGCCACACTTCGCCGAGGCGCTCGGCCAAACTCCGTACGACCTGCGCGCCGCCAACCAGCAAGCCGCCGAGTTCGCGTCCGCACTCCGAGACCGGTTCGCGACCAACGCTCAACCGATCGTCCTCAACGGTCTCGTCGGCCCTCGCGGCGACGCCTATGCACCAGAAGAAGACATCGCTGCCGCCGAGGCCGAGCAGTACCACGCGCAGCAGCTGGGGTGGCTCGCCGACACCGACGTCGACATGGTGACCGCGCTCACGTTCACCCAGTCCGACGAAGCGATCGGTGTCGTCCGCGCGGCCGAGTCGCTCGGACTGCCGGTCGTGGTGTCGTTCACCGTGGAGACCGACGGACGGTTGCCGACCGGAGAGCCGCTCGGGGACGCGATCATCGCAGTCGACGACGCAACCGGCTCAGCAGCTGCCTACTTCATGATCAACTGCGCTCACCCCGATCATTTCGCCCGTCAGCTGTCGGGCGCCGAGTGGGCCCGCCGGATTCGCGGGATTCGCTGCAACGCATCTCGGATGAGCCACGTCGAACTCGATGAATGTGAGGTCTTGGACGACGGCGACCCCACCGAACTCGCCGCCAGCTATCGACAGTTGAAGGATTCGCTGCCCTGGCTGAATGTCTTCGGAGGCTGCTGCGGCTCCGACCTCCGCCACGTCACCGAGATCGCCCGGTCACTGACCACCACATGATTGGATCGAGCACCGGAAGGATGGAATTCGGACGGGACGGGACGGGACGGGACGGGAGAAGGATGGGGAACACCGGTCAACAACGGTCACTCACGGTCAACAACGGTCACTCGACAACCAGCCATGACCAGGTGCGCAACGCTCTGACCAGGCTGGGGGAACAGAGTACGCCGCCGCGATCCACGCCGCGACCATCGAACACGCACCCCTGCACGCGGTCATCAGGTTGCGTTCGAGTTGCGATCGGAAGACCTCGTCCGGCGTGTCGATCTGGGCCATCGTGGTCTTGTCGTCGGACCCGCCGACGTTGTGCACCCACACATCGAGCCGACCGAATGCGTCGATCGTTCGGCCGCGATCGTCTCGGATAGATCGCGGACGTCGCCCTCGATGATCAACGCATGGCAAGGCCAGACGAACCAGCGCGTTCCGTCCTGACCCAAGGCGAAAGGTAGGCGAGTTCGACGTTGCTTGCCGTTGTCTGGCGCTGGACGGCCGCGATGGCCGGCGGTTTCATGAGCAGTGGCATTGCGTACGAGGCACGGCGTGCGAGCGTTTCGCGTTGGCAGCCCACGGCGCACATGTCTAGTACCGAAGAACGGCGGCGAGTCGGTCGTGATCGGCCAGATTTCCGTCGGCGACGATCGCGACGCGTCCAGCGTTGTGCAGGACGAGCTCGATCAGTTCGTCGATGGCGTCGTCGATCACGTCGGGGGCTTCGATATCGACGGCGTAGATGAGCTGTGCGTCGCGAAGTCGCGCCGGATAGGCGTAGGTTTCTTCGACGACGAGGAGTTCGACGCGCGCGTCGTGGGCGAGCTCCCAGACCTCGTGGACACCGCCGGCATATCGGTTTGCTCCTCGGGCTGTGTCGAGGTGGTCGAGTGCTCGGTGGTTGTCGGTGCGCAGCCAGTCGCAGACGAGTGGCCACGCCTGGCTGTGGAGATCTGCCCAGCTTGTTCGGTCGTGGTTGCCGCGAATGATCCCGATCGCGTCGATGTTGCTTGCTTTGGCGACGTCGCGAGCCGAGCGATTGACGCCGGCGACAACGGTCGGGAGTGGTTGTCGAGCGTGTTCGGCTGCGACGGCGGTCGTCACTGCGCGAGCCCATGTGGCCAGGCGCTGGTCGTCGTCACGGTGCAGTGGCCATGTTTCGGTCCGTTCCTCGACCAGTCGGGCACGATCGCCGATGAACAGGCGGGACTTGTGATCGCTGAGCGTGACGACTCGATACAGCGCGGTCCGATTGGCGTCGGCGACGAGGTCGCGTGTGGCAAAGGTGTTGTCGATCACGACGCGGTCGCGTGTGCTGTCTCCGAGACGGACGACTGCCGAGTAGTTGGGTGACGCGAACACCGCGATTGCCTTGGTCGCTCTCTGTTCGGCGACCGATGCGATGAGGCCTCTGACCGATTCGATCACGGTCCGACGGGTGTCCTCGGGCACGTCGCCTTCGAGCCTGCGGTCGGCGTTGTCGGCGAGCCCGATCAACGCGTCGAGGTCACTTGGGGCCATCGACGGTCCCGGTTTGGTCGTGAGGAGCAGGGAGACGCTCGGGTATGCATGTTGGTGCTGGAGCTCGGCGAGTAGTGAGCGATTCATGTGGGCTCTTCCTTGTTGGGATGTTGGGGGGAGGCGACGCTCGTAGTGTCGGGCTGTGGGGGCTTGGCCGACGGGGTGCGTGTGTTGGTTTGCACGACGGGCGACCCATCGGCGAACCGATGGCAGCAGGGTCCCGAGACCGATCAGACCGGACAGGAGCGCGGTGGCGCCGGCGAGGCGATACTCACCGGTGAGGAGCACAACGAGTCCTCCGCCGACCACCATGGTGGTTGCTGATAGACCGAGCAAGATGCGCCCAGCACGATGTGTCGATGCCGTGTTCGCCGCCGATGCCGCGGTGACGGTCATCCGGTCGAGCGCTCGTTCGGCCCACACGAATTGTGTGGCGAGGATCACGAGGCCGAACAGGACGACGAGGATGCCGGGTCCCGGTAGCACCAGCATCGCGACTCCGGCGCCGACCACGGCTGTACCGGCGACGAGTACGACGAGTCGGATCGTGTGCCTCAGCAACCACTGAATCCACTGTGAGGGTGAATGCAAGCGCAGAGGTCCATGTGCCAGCACCTTGAGGTGATCTCGGTCGGCGAGTGCGTCGATGCAGGTGGGGGAGCCGACTTGGTCGAGGCGTACCGCGTAGATGTCGAGCTGTGGGAACCGTGCAGCGGCGACCTCGCGGGCGATGTCGAGGGCGGCGTCGAGCGTGTCGATCTCGGCGTGGCGGCCGGCGAAGCTGGTCGACCCGCCGAGGCGGCCGCAATCGTGATGCACGATCAGAACCAGTTCGCTCGGTTGGTGGAGATCGCAGGCGAGCGCGACGGCGTCGAGTAAAGCGGCGCGATCGGCAGTGCCGAGGGCCACTGCCCCGCCCGGCCAGCTGATGAGGTCGAAGTCGCCGGCGAGGCCCCGCGATCCGAGGAAGCTGAGCTGCGGTTCGACGAAACGCAAGTCGATGCACCCCACCACGACGGCTTGACAGCGAGGGAACGCAGACGGTGGCGGCGGCAACTCACCTGCGTTCTCCTCGCCTTGAACGAGCCTCGAAGGGGGCGGCGGCTTCGGGGTGGCGCTCATGCGCCACACT
>JANMNE010000270.1:0-1712 GCA_031373785.1 Ilumatobacteraceae bacterium | reverse complement strand
CAGGCGACGTTGCGCATCAGCGGCACGCTGCAACTGTTCACGCCAACGTTGAAGATGAATCCCGGCGTGATCAGCGCGGGCGAGGTGACTGTGGCGATCGGGGCGGGCTTCCCGCCGAACATCGACGTGCAGTTGGCGTTCTTCGGTGAGGCGCCGTTCGGAACGGCGCACTCCGATGGCGACGGTGCATTCCGCTTCAACTTCCTCATCTTGCGCAACGGTGTGCGCATCGGCGGCAAGCAGGTGATCGCCATCGATCAAGCGCAGTTCACCGGAGTGCATGCGCCGTTGCTGATCGACCTCGCCACGTTCCGTCCGGCCGGTTTCAGCAGCCCGGCGTTCACCAGCGGCGTGCGTTCGTTGGTCAGCCGCGGGGGCTGACGGCTGACCCGTCAGCGCTGCAGCAAGTCGTAGCTGAAGTTCCAGTCGGCCTCGTAGCCGTTCTCCACGGTCTCGAGGGTCGACCAGTAGTCGCCGCGAGCCGGGTCGTACACATGGACCTGCGAGTTCCCGGCATCGTCGGTGTAGATCCCGCCGACCACGATGAAGTGGTTCGGAATGCCGACCATCACCGGACCGCGCCCCAGGATCTGCCACCAACCGTCGGCATTTCGACACGCCTCGGGGAGGATGGTCATGCTGAGCCGACTGGCCAACGCCTGGCATTCCGGCTCGTTGGCGCCATCGTCGCCGAAGTCGGCGAACTGGGTGAGGATGTCGGACTCGGTCGTGCCCATCATCATTGCTGCCGACGCTGCCCAACACGACATGGGCTGCGACTGGGCAACGTAGGTCACCGGGTGATCAAGATCGGCCATGGACGCCTCCTACGGTTGGCTGAATGCCACCAGTGTCCACATTCGCGGCGGGGATCTGAAGAGGCGTCGGGGCAGTGGTGTGGCACGGTCGGGCAGAACGGGCGACCCGACCGGACAACACCACCGGCGACCGCGCGCCCAAGCACCCGCATCGCGACCTACGACCAGGACTGATTGCCCGTTGCGACCAGCGGGCGTACCGTTTTTGCCGACTGGGCGCTGTCGCGCCCGATAGTGAGAGGGGCAAGATATGCACAAGAGGTTCGTTACGAGTGCGATCGCGATCCTGGCTATTGGATTGATCGCCATTCCGGCTTCTGCGGACGCCCACGGTGTACATGTTCGTAAGGTGCGACTGCAGGACAACTGTGATCCGGCCACCTTCAACGCCGCATTTGGTGACGGTATCTGCGTGCCACACGGCAACCGCCGCACCACGACGCTGCCCGAATTCCTCGCCAAGTTGAATCCCGACGACGGTGGCCACGAGAAGTGGAACAACCACCCCGACGAGTTGGATCTCAAGATGGGTGACGAGATCAGCGTCGTGGTACGTGGCGGCGAGCTCCACACCTTCACCGAGGTGGACGCGTTCGGCGCCGGCTGCTTCGGGCCGATCAACGACGCGTTGGGTTTGACCGATCCGCCAACCCCCGGGCAATGTGCCGACTACTTCGCCAACACCAGTGTGTTGGCCAATGGCGCCAGCACCCTGATGGTCTCGGGTCTTTCTGCCGGGACGCACCTGTTCATGTGTGAGATCCACCCGTGGATGCGCACGGTGGTGGAAGTCGGCGACGACGACTGACACATCCGTCTGAGCGAGCGACACCGCGGTCTACGCGGTGTCGCTCGCGCCGACGTCAAATGGAAGTGTGGTCCGGGCGTTGTGAG
>JANMNE010000350.1:0-3755 GCA_031373785.1 Ilumatobacteraceae bacterium | reverse complement strand
GGCCTTGCCCTGGTCGGTGATGCCACGAACGGCGAACACCGTAACGGTGGCCAAGATGCCGAGAATCACGATGACGATCAGCAACTCAACGAGCGTGAAGCCCTTGTCGTGCTGCTCTTGAACTTCGATGTGGTTTTCCATGATGAGCGTTCCTCCCGCTGTGTAGGTTTGAATCCACGTTTGTGAACGCCATTGGGTTCCCGCTAGCGCAGTTGATTGATCGGATAGTTCGGTGGAGCCCTTGAGCAGAAATTTCTCAATCGTTTCTCAAGACCTCCGCGTTCAAGGTTCGATGCCGCTCGACCGATATTCCACATGTGCGCTCGCGTGAGCGCCCGGGTGAAAGAAGGAAGACGATGCGACGCAACGACAAGAGTTGGGCAGAACTCGACGAACTGTTGGAGCCCTTCCTCCCAGAGGAAGCTGCCGAGAACGCCACTGCGGCATCGGTCGAGCTTCGCAAGCGTCTCGTGAAGCTCGAGCAACAGGTGATGTCGCAGTACACATCGATGGCCGCCTACGCCACGATTGCAAAGCAGGACGTGGAGTCCACCAAGACAGAGTGTCGGTCCGACCTCGATCGTTCCCAAGCAACATTGATCGGCCTGCTCGAGAAGCTTCGCAACGAGGTCAACACTCGGCTGGATGGCCTCGAGCGGCGCAGCGCCGGTGGGGATCTGTCGGGTGATGCCGGGTCTCGTCTGGGCAGGCTCGAGGGCGATCTCGCTTCGGTAACGGCTGCCTTACAGGAGTGCGTCCGGGAGAACCAGGAGCTGCGAGTGCAGGTCGCCGAACTGGTCGAGCATCGGATGCAGGAGCAGGGTTGGCTCGTGAGCAGCGGCGCCCCGCAGGCGCTGTCGCTGCGCTGACGCGCGCGCATCATCGCAGGAGGGCGAGTACCCTTCACTGGGTGGCCAACGAACGAAGAAGGGCCCCGTGGCGCGCCACGATCATCGCAGCAGCGATGATCGCGCTCAGCGCATGCACACCGAGCGGCTTCATCAGCGGCTGGGTTCCCTACTGGAATGCGACCCAGGGTCGCGTGGCCTACATGACCCCCGCAGCCACACCGATGTTCAAAGACATCTCTCCGTTCTTCTACAGCGCCCAAGTCGACGGCACCATCGCCCTCGTTGGATCGGCGACACAGCTCAAGACGACGGTCGACACAGCTCAGGCTCGCGGCCTCAAGGTCCTGCCGTCGATCACCGACGGCAGTGGCAAGTGGATCATGGCCACCGTGATCCTGGCCAACACCACCAGTCGTGCCCAGCACATTCAGAACATCGTCGATCTGGTGAACTTGCACGGCTTCGACGGCATCGACCTCGACTATGAGGGCTTCGCGTTCACCGACGGCGTGGCGTCGTGGCCAACCACGCAACCGGTCTGGGTCGCCTTTGTCACCGAGTTGGCGGCAGCGCTGCACAACAGCAACAAGCTGCTATCGGTGACCATCCCGCCGACGTGGCTGGATGCGAACGTGGTCCGCGGCTATCCCGTGTACGCCCCGCAAGAGATCGGCGCGGTCGCCGATCGAGTCCGGCTGATGGTCTACGACTGGAGCGTCGCCTCGCCCGGACCGATTTCGCCGATGTCGTGGTTGACCAAGGTCATCGCCTACAACGATCCCATCGTGCCCAACGACAAGCTGCAGTTGGGCATCCCCTCGTACGGACGCAACTGGGGTCGCAAGGTCAACGCATCCGAGATCTGCCCCGATGGTGCGCTCAACACGGTCAGCACCGAGTTGGAGAACATGCAGGGCGTGATCGATGCGCACGGCGCATCGCCCACTCGCGACGGGTCGGGTGAGATGACCTTCTCGTACGACGTCGTCGCCACCGGATTCAGCTCGGCGCCGATCCCGGCACCGCCGTACACCCCGTCGACCAACGTGCTGCCGAGGCTGACCAACTCTGCCAGTGGCAACGCTGCCGGCCTGCAGCCCGCGCTCCGGCTGAGGCCACCCGGCGACGAACTCTCTTGCACGGTTCGCCACTTCGTGTACTTCCCCGACGCCGCCACGCTGCAGCTCCACGCCCAGGCCGCCCGCAACGCCGGCTGGTCGGGTGTCGTGATCTGGGCGCTCGGGTATGAGACGGGCGACGTCTATACGGCGCTGGCCAGCACCACGCCGTAGATTGCTTCTCGACAGAAGGGAGCCAGCCATGGCAGGGTCGTACATCGTCGCCGGAGCGCGCACGCCGATCGGCAAGATGAGCGGTGCGCTCGCTTCGCTGAGTGCCGCCGATCTCGGAGGTCTGGCCATCAAGGCCGCGCTCGAACGAGCCGGCGTCTCGCCCGACGAGGTCGAGCACGTGCTGATGGGTCAAGTGCTGATGGCCGGCCAGGGCCAGGTGCCGTCGCGGCAGGCCGCGGTGAAGGCCGGTATCCCGATGAGCGTGCCGAGCGTCAACATCAACAAGGTCTGCCTGTCGGGGCTCAACACGATCTATCTGGCCGATCAGATGATCGCCGCCGGCGACGCCGACATCGTGATCGCCGGTGGGATGGAGAGCATGACCAACGCGCCGTACCTGGCGGCCGGCGCGCGAGCCGGGTTCCGCTACGGCAACACCGAACTCGCCGACGCCATCATCACCGATGGGTTGTGGTGCGCGTTCGATGCGTGCCTGATGGGTCTCGGCACCGAGCGCTACACGGCCGGCGGCATCACCCGCGAGCAGCAGGACGACGTGGCGATGAAGTCGAACGAGCGGGCCGCCAACGCGATCAAGGATGGTCGCTTCGCCGACGAGATCACGCCCGTCAGCATCGCCCAGAGGCGCGGCGAACCGATCCTCGTCGACACCGACGAAGGTGTGCGGCCCGGCACGACCATGGAGTCATTGGCAACGCTGCGCCCAGCGTTCGACAAGGAAGGCACGATCACCGCTGCCAACGCATCACAGATCAGCGACGGCGGATGTGCGTTGGTGATGATGAGCGAACGCGCTGTTCGGGCGCGTGGCGTGTCGCCACTCGGGCAAGTTGTCAGCTACGGCATGGTGGCCGGTCCTGACAGCGCGTCGTTGTTGCATCAACCGAGCCGCGCCATCAATGCCGCCCTCGCCCGCGCCGGCAAGAGCGTCGGCGATGTCGACCTCTTCGAGATCAACGAGGCGTTCGCCGCAGTGGGAATTGCTTCGATGCACGACCTCGGCATCACCGACGATGTCGTCAATGTCAACGGTGGAGCGATCGCCCTCGGTCACCCGATCGGGATGAGCGGAAACCGCCTGGCGCTGACGCTGTTGCACGAACTGCGGCGTCGTGGCGGAGGGCTCGGAGCAGCTGCATTGTGCGGTGGTGGCGGCCAGGGCGACGCGTTACTCGTTCGTAGCCTTTGAGCCCGAAGTTCGGCGGGCAGTAGTGGTCCCATCACTATTGGTAGATATTGCTTGACATGTTTGGCGATTCGTCGTAATGTAACCGTCACATAGACGTCAGCGACACCGTCCCGTTGCCGACGTAAGTTCTGGGGTACCGCCTCTGGAGCTGGCCCGTCCGCCCGCTACCAGGTCCAGGAGTGGTACCCCAGCCTATTTTTCCGGTCAGGTCGCTGCAGGGGTGGTAGCGAGAACGACTCAGGCGGTGAGCTCGCGGCGGCCTTCGAGGGCCCGGCCGAGCGTCAGCTCGTCGGCGTACTCCAAGTCGCCACCCACGGGCAGACCGCTGGCGATGCGCGTGACCCGAATGCCGAACGGCTTCAACATCCGCGCCAGGTACAACGCAGTGACCTCGCCCTCGGT
>JANMNE010000346.1:0-1911 GCA_031373785.1 Ilumatobacteraceae bacterium | reverse complement strand
TACCAGACCGCGCCGAGCCGGGGCCGTGAGCAGCCGGGCGATCTCGTAGGCGCTGCCGTGTTCGTGCCAGTCGCGCACCATCGGCGCCACCCATCGTCGGACTATGTCGACCACGCCACGACCATCGCTCTGCTGATCGCTTGTTGCCAGAGGCCAACGTCCCGGAGTAGACGACCGGCACCACCGACCCCAAGCCATGCCGCGAACTGCTCTTACCCTCGTTGCGTTGACCTGCGCTACGCCGGTGACGGAGACCTCGCGTCGATGGCGCAGGCTCGCAGCCACGGGCTGCGCCAGCAACCGTCGCCGTCGGTCACGAGGTCATCGAGCCAGGCCCGGCCATCGCGTGTGGGTACGTCAACCACGCGTGCGAGCGCAGCCAACTGGTTGGCGGGGTCGATGTCGGGCCGCACGAGAGGGAGCCCGAGCAACACCTCGTCGCGCGTCATGGTGACCTCCAGCGATTCGAGCGCAAGCGCCCGGCGGCTGCGATCGGGCGAGCCGAGCGCCTGTACCGCACGGCTGGCTTCCGCGCCGTGGCGCACCGCCAGCACGGCGATCACCCTGCGTCGTGCCAGGTCGACCTCGTCGGCCAGGGCCCGCCCCAGGGAATCGTCATGCTGAACGCCGATGGTGCTGATGGCCGCGAGCGCGCGAGCCGCGTGAGTGGCGCCGTCGTGCAGCACCCGGTCGAGGTCCGCCGTCAACGACTGGTCGACCGTGGCGCCGCGCAGCGCGTCGAGTGCGGCCCAGCCCACGACGCGGTTGGGATCGTCGAGGCGGTTCCGCAACGCGGCGCGCGCCCGCTCGTCATCGAGCGCCCCACACGCTCGCACGAGGCGCAACGCGGTCGGCGTGGGCGTCGACCCTGCGGCCAACACAGCATCGAGGGCCGGTGCGACGGCTGCACCGAGCCGGCTGAGGGCGCGTCCTGCAGCGGCAGCAGTTGCGGTGTGGCCGAGCGCGGCGACGATGGGGTCGACCATCGCGACGTCGGTGGATCCGACGGATGACAGCGCGGCCAACCGCACCGCGATCTCGTCGTCGACCAGCAACCGCGACAGCACGGTGCGGTCGCCGCCGATGCCGGCCACCGCGCCCGCTGCCGCTCGCCGGACGGCCGGGTCGACCGACGTCGCCGCCGCTGCGACCTCGGTGGCCAACCGGTCGCCCGCCTGCTCGTCGAGCGCAGCGAGGCGCGTCAGTGCGCCGAGGCGCACCGCGGGTCGCGGGTCGTTGGCGAGACGATCGAACTCGGCGATCATCGCCGGCGACCCCTCGATTGCGACGAGGTCGAGGCCGAGCCGCACCTCGTTGCCGTCGTCGCTGCTCAGCAGGTGGTGCAGCGCTGCGGCCTCGGCGTCGTCGTGCAGGTCCACAACGTGGTCGGCGAGCAGGCGCCGCTGCAGGCTGGCCGCCAGGGCCCGGCGATAGGCGCGTCCCATCGAGATGGCCACCATGGTCCAGCCCGCGCACAGCACGATCGCGAACACGATCACCGCCGTCAGCGCGCCGGGCAGCAGTTGGAAGACGAGCAGCAGCACTCCACTGAGGCCGATGGCGGCCGGCACGCCGATGCCCTCGACGCTGGTCTGCACGGCCAAGCGCTCGTCGACCGGCAGCACCTGATACGCCGCATTGATCGACGTGCGGGTGGTCCCGTCGGTCAGCGCCACATCACTGAGTCGAGCCAGCGCGGCGAGCGTGAAGAGCCCGAACGATCCGCCACCGACCACGGCCAGCGGTACGAGCATTGCAGCAACGAGCACGGTGACGAACATGGGGTTCGCCACCAGGCCGAATCGCACCCCAAGGCGCTGCAGCAAGAAGCCGGCAAGGAGGGCGAGGAACACGATGTCGACCAGGTTCAACACGACCGTGTACTTCGCCAGGAACCGAGTCATGTCGTCG